>JAGDMB010000124.1 GCA_017860375.1 Bacteroidota bacterium
TTCACTTCAAATTGATAGTAATCTCCAGTTCCCCAGCCTCTTCCTCTGTACATGTTTGACCCTTCGCAAACTGGTGCTGTGGCATTCAATCCTGTATTATTTAATCCAGAGGAGGTAAATAATGGTGTACCGCTGGTATTATTAATTGTAGCATTTGTATTTGCATTAAATGCAAATTGAAAAAGAGTTGTTTGTGCATGAATGGCACCTTTACCAAAAAAAACAAGAATAATTAAGGCAGCAAAGCGCAAATATCCCTGAAATCCGGTTTCAGAATTCCGCTTGGCATGAAGAATTGTATCAAATGACCGGACTACCATGCGGGAAGTGTGTTTGCATATGAACGGAAGGGAGAAAAGGCAATTACGATGAGAACCGGAGTGATTCTCAACCTGTGACAGGGTATAATTCTATATTTGGTGAAAGCTGAAATACGCAATTTATGTCTGATAATTACGTTAATCCCTAATCAAATGTTACTGTCTTTCGTTTGAATTCAGACGAATGGTGATGCATATCATCTTTCTATTCCGGGCTTGTTTTGGATAAATATAAAATAAATATCGCTCTCATTTTAAACGAAAGATGAACAAGCCATTCGATAATTAAAAGCAATACAGTGGATTATATGCGGGGAGGTTGTTGATAAATAATTCCTGAAACAGGCAGTGTGTCTTTCTCTTAAACACTGGCCTTTTTGATGATCCCGACCGACCTTTTACGATCCTGTCAAAGGTTCTTTATTTCGCTCACCAATTTCTGCAGGGTGTCCTTTGCGTTTCCAAACAACATACGGGTTTTGGGATTGTAGAACAGGTTGTTTTCGATGGCGGCATACCCCTTGCCCATGCCCCGTTTCATCACTATGATATTTTTTGCCTCGTGCGCATGGATGATGGGCATACCGTAAATCGGACTGCACGGATCGTCCATGGCGGCCGGATTAACCACGTCATTGGCACCGATGATGACGGCCACATCGGTATTCGGCATGGAAGGATTAATGGTATCCATTTCCACCAGTTTATCATAGGGTACGTCTGCCTCGGCCAGCAATACATTCATATGACCGGGCATACGGCCGGCCACCGGATGGATGGCATATTTCACCTCCACACCGCGTTCGCTGAGCAGCTTGTCGAGGTCACTGCAGATGTGCTGTGCCTGCGCTGCCGCCAGTCCGTAGCCGGGGATGATCACCACTTTCTGGCTGTAATTAAGCAGTACACTGGCATCGCTGAGGGTGATCTCCTTAATGTTGCCGGTAACTTCCATGGCTGATCCATTTGCTGAACCGCCAAAGGCACCAATGATGACGTTGCCCAGCGACCGGTTCATGGCTTTGCACATAAGGATGGTAAGGATGGTCCCGGCCGACCCGACCAGGATACCACCGGTTAACATGGCCTGGTTGTTATACAGGAATCCTCCCATGGCCGCAGCGACACCCGTGAAAGAGTTCAGCAACGATATCACCACCGGCATATCGGCGCCACCGATGGGCATAACAAAGAAAATACCGTATACCAGGGCAATGCCCATCAGGAGGTACATCCAAACCATTTGTGCCCGGGGATCCACCTCTCCGCGCGACAGGACAAATACGGCAAGGGCAATGATGACAAGCAGAAAGCAAATATTGACAACCCGGATTACGGGGGACTTCCAATCCTTTATCCATCCGTCGAGCTTCCCAAAGGCGATCATGCTTCCGGCAAAGGAAACGCTTCCGATGACCATGGCCAGGATAATCGCCAGTACTTCACCATGAAACATAGCGGCAATATGGGTCTCTCCTCCCAGACGGGGGAATTCCATGAGGGAGATCAGCGCAGCGCAGGCTCCTCCCATACCATTAAAGAAGGAAACCAGCTGGGGCATAGCCGTCATTTTCACTTTCACGGCAATCCTCCACCCCACAAAAAGCCCCGCTGCAATGGCAGCCAGTATAAAGCCAACATGGTGGATACGTTCTCCGTTATGCCTGTGCCACAACAGGGTGGCCACAACGGCAAAGGCCATACCAAAGGCAGCCAGCAGGTTTCCGCGACGGGCAGTAACCGGGTTGCTCAGCATTTTAAGGCCCAGGATGAACAGGACCGATGCGATAATATAACTGATCTCCAGGATGGTTGTGCCGATGAATGTCATGATGTGGGGATTGGTAATGATGAATGATGAATGTTGAATGTTGAATGATGAATGTTGGATGCAGGAGGATTTGGGAAACCTTACTTTTTCACCTCCGGTTTCTTTTTAAACATGTCGAGCATGCGGTCGGTAACCACAAATCCCCCGACCACGTTAAGGGTACCCAAAAAGACGGCAAGAAAACCGAAGACCATGGCCAGCACTCCTTCCGCATGCCCCATCACAATGATGGCGCCGATAATCACCACACCATGTATTGCGTTCGCTCCCGACATCAGCGGTGTATGAAGAACAGCCGGGACATGCGAGATCACCTCAATGCCCAGAAAAACCGAAAGAATGACCAGGAATATCTCCTGCCGGTATGTGTAAATGAATTCAAGTATGTTTTCCATTATTTATCTATTATTCAATCGTTATTTTCCAGTTGTAAGTCGTTGGTATTCATTGTTCAGTGTTCGGTGTTCGATTTTTGTTCACGGTTCACGGTTCACAGTTAACGGTTATCCGTCATCTGTCAACTTTTACATCGGCTTTGTTCTTTGTTCTTGGTTCTTGGTTCTTGGTTCTTTGTTCTTTGCCTTAAATCTTATTCCCGGTCGCTGGTTCCAAACTAGTCCCTTGTATCTTCGTCCCTTGTCATCGCATTCCTGATCCGCTCATTCACGATCTCTCCCTTATGGGTCAGGCAGGTGCCCTTCACAATGTCATCGGTAAAATCGAGGTTCAATTTGCCGTCCTTGCTGATCAGCAATTTTAAAAAATTGATCATGTTGTTGCTGTACATGTGGCTGGCATCGGACGGCATATCGGATGGAAAGTCGGATTTGCCGATGACGGTGACCCCATGGACCACGACGGTTTTATCATTTTCGGTGCATTCACAGTTCCCTCCGGTAGAGGCAGCAAGATCGATGATCACCGATCCACGGTTCATGGCCTCCACGGTTTCCGTACGGATCAGCAGAGGCGCTTTTTTCCCCGGCACCTGGGCTGTGGCAATGATAACGTCCGATTTTACTGCATGCTGATGAATGAGTTCCCCCTGTTTTTTGCGGAAGGCATCCGATTGCTCCACTGCATAACCTCCTGCAGCCGAATCTTCTTTGGCACCTTCCACTTCAATGAATTTGCCCCCCAGGCTCATTACCTCTTCCTTAACCGCCGACCGTACGTCGAATACCTCTACCACTGCACCCAGCTTACGGGCCACGGCCAAGGCCTGCAAACCGGCAACGCCGGCACCCAGGATCAGTACCTTCGTAGGCTTAATGGTCCCGGCAGCCGACATGAACATCGGAAAGAATCTGGGCAGTAAAGATGCTGCCTCCAGTACCGCTTTATACCCTGCGATGGTGGCCATGGAAGACAGTATATCCATCGCCTGGGCACGGGTGGTCCTGGGCACAAGTTCCATGCTGAAGGAGGTGATCGCGGTATGCTGCAGTTTTTTCACAAAGGCCTCATTCTGGAACGGATTAAAACAACCGGCCACCATGCAGCCGGGTGTGATATCCCCCATTTCCTTTTCCGGTAAAGGATTGATCATTAGCAGCAAATCGGATCCCGAAAGCACTTCCCTGCGCGATATAATAGTCGCGCCGGCATCCTCATACTGATAATTGGCATAGAAAGCGGAAACGCCAGCGTCTTTCTCAATAAGGATATCACATTGCATGGTTTTTAAGGATCTTACTCCTTCGGGAGTCAGGGCAACCCTTCTTTCAGGCTGCAGCTCTTTTATCACTCCGATCTTCATGAACAAGGCTTTTAACAGGGTACAAAATGAATTCTCCGGAGGATCCCACCGGAATACCTTTCACAAATATAAAAATTCCGGTTATTTAAACTACTAACATTTGCGGGTTTTGGAATTTTTGCAGGAATTCCCTTTAAATAGTCCCTGTCCGGGCCGGCTAACAGGGAAGTTACGCAACAGCACATTCCATGCAACGGGTGAGGGGGCAGTATCCTGAACAAAACGTTGCACCGATTGTTGCTGTTGTGTTTGTCATTTGGCTATACCGTTACCATACAACGAAAAACTTTGCTAATTTTAGATGTTTAATTCATCCGAAAACCAACACCATTCCGATGGAGGATTATTCCTATCTGGACAACAGCGAAATTGGCGCAATTGAACAGCTTTATCAGCAATACCAAACCGATGCGGATTCGCTCGATGAAAGCTGGCGCAACTTCTTCAGGGGATTTGAATTTGCCCGTAACGGTTTGGGCCCATCAGCAGATAAGAAAGGCATCCTCGACAAGGAATTCCGGGTGCTGAATTACATCGACGCTTTTCGCAAGCGGGGTCACCTGTTCACCCTGACGAATCCGGTAAGGACCCGCAGAAAATATTATCCCACCCTTGACCTTGAAAACTACGGACTGTCTCCGGAAGACCTTGACACGGTTTTTCATGCAGGAACCGAACTTGGTCTGGGTGATGTCACCCTTCGTCAGATCCAGGAACATCTGCACACCGCCTATTGCCAGTCAATAGGCTCTGAATACATGTTTATCCGTGATCCCGAAAAGGTATCCTGGCTGAAACAACGCATCGAATCCCCACGGAACACCACTTTTTTTCCGGAAAGCGATAAAAAGGCCATACTCGGTCATCTCGTGAGGGCTGTCGGTTTTGAGAATTTCATACACCGCCGGTTTACCGGTCAGAAACGTTTTTCGCTGGAAGGAACGGAAGCCCTTATTCCGGCCCTGTACTACCTGATCGAAAAAGGATCCGAACTTGGCATCGAATCCTTCTTCATCGGAATGGCCCACCGGGGCAGGTTAAACGTGCTGGCCAACATCCTGAACAAACCCATAGAGAATATTTTTCAGGAGTTCGTTGCGGAAGAGTTTGAAAAAAATATTGCGCTGGGTGATGTCAAATATCACCTTGGTTACTGTAACCAGATCCGGCTTTCCAATGGCCGAGAAGTCAGCGTGAATATGGCACCCAACCCCTCACACCTTGAAGCCTCATCGCCGGTTATTCAGGGTCTTGTGCGTGCCACCATCGATCACATTTTCAGGGGTGATTTTACCAAGGCAGCTCCTATTCTTATCCATGGTGATGCCGCCATTGCGGGACAAGGAGTTGTCTACGAAGTCATTCAGATGTCGGAACTGAACGGATACAAGACCGGAGGCACGGTGCATATCGTAATCAACAACCAGGTCGGTTTTACCACCAACTACCTGGATGCCCGCTCAAGTACCTATTGTACCGATGTTGGCAAGGTAATCAAAGCACCTGTTTTCCATGTAAACGGTGATGATGTGGAAGCCCTGGTGCATACCGTAAGGATGGCCATGGACTACCGCCAGACCTTTTATTCCGATGTGTTCATCGACATTCTGTCGTACCGGAAATACGGGCATAATGAAGGCGACGAGCCACGCTATACCCAGCCGACTTTGTACAAAGCGATTGCCAGTCATCCCAATCCCCTTGTCCTGTATAGCGAACAGCTTCTTTCACAAGCGATCCTTACCCGGGAAGAAATGATCGGCCAGCAAAAGAATTTCGATCACTTTCTCGAGGAAAAACTGGAGAGTTCAAAAACGCTGGGTAAAGTTTCCATACAACGGTTCCTGCTCTCCTTATGGAAACCATACAAGCATGCAGACAGAGATGATTTTAACAAGCATTTCCCGGATGATGTTACCCGCGAATTGCTGCGGTTTATTGGTGAAAAAATCAATTACCTGCCGGAGGACAGGAAGTTCATCGATAAGACCTTAAAGCTTGTGGAGGACAGGCGCAGGATGATGGAAACCGGAATCGTCGACTGGGCGATGGCGGAATTGCTGGCCTACGGAACTCTTGTATACGAAGGCCATCCGGTGAGGATAAGCGGTCAGGATGTCGTGCGCGGCACGTTTGCGCACCGTCATGCCTCGCATGTCATCGAAGATACCGATGAGGTATATACGCCGCTGAAATATATCCACGAAAAGCAGGCTCCGTTTCATATTTACAATTCGCCATTGAATGAATACGGGGTGTTGGGATTTGAATACGGTTACGCACTGGCCACTCCTCAGGGCCTGACGGTATGGGAAGCCCAGTTTGGAGATTTTTCCAACGTGGCCCAGGTGATCATTGATCAGTATTTAAGCTCGGCAGAGGAGAAATGGGGCCTTATGAACGGGCTTGTCCTTTTGCTGCCTCATGGTTTCGAAGGCCAGGGACCTGAACACAGCAGCGCCCGGGTGGAAAGATTCCTTATCCTGGCAGCGCGGAACAATATGCAGATCGTGAATCCCACGACTCCTTCCAACCTCTTTCACCTGCTGCGCCAAAGCGTGAAAAGAAATTTCAGGGTTCCGCTGGTGGTATTTACTCCAAAAAGCCTCCTTCGCAATCCGAAATGCATTTCAACCCTGGCAGAACTTGCCGGGGATCATTTCAGGGAGGTGATTGATGACCCTGATGTCGAAGTGAACGAGGTGCGCAGGCTCGTTTTCTGCTCGGGAAAAATTTATTATGACCTGCAGGCCCGGAAGGAGGAATACCATGCCCGTGATGTGGCTTTGGTGAGAATAGAACAATTGCACCCCTTCCCGGCAAGTCGCGTGGAAGCCATCCTGGATAAATACAAAAATGTGCTTGTAACTTTATGGGTGCAGGAAGAACCGGGCAACATGGGCCCCTGGAGACATATCCTTCATGAATTCAAGGGCCATGAAATCCTTCCGGTTTATAGACAACCCAGCGGGAGCCCGGCAACCGGCCTCCTTAAAGTTCATCAGATCAGCCAAGAAGAGATCATCACCAAAGTATTCAGGAAATGCACCTGTGAGTTCAAAAGGCCATATTGCGGATTGCAGTGCGCTGACGGAGGTAAAAGAGAGGAAATACTGAAGCAATACCGGTATTTCAGCGAGAA
>JAGDMB010000125.1 GCA_017860375.1 Bacteroidota bacterium
AACAACGGGATTATCCTTTTTCTCCTTGTGCAATTCAATGGCGTGTGTCTCATTTTCAAATACCGGCAACGGATTACCATACGCATATCGGGTGAAGAATACCGTCTGTCCGCGTTGCAGATGAAGTTTCGCAGCGAATGACTCTCTTTGTTCAGCGTTCATATCAGGAGGGCATTTGGTGACGACGACCAAATCGGCCCGGTTGATGTTCCGGCGGCATTCGCGCAAGTTGCCCAGCGGAAGAAGATAATCCCTGAATACCGGTCGCTCGTGATCCACCAGCACGATGGACAATCCCGGGTGTACGGACCGGTGCTGAAAGGCATCGTCGAGGATCACTGCATCCAGGTCGGGGAAATCCTTCATCAGCCTTTCTATTCCATGCACCCGTTTGTTATCGACCGCAACGACCAGATCGGGAAACCTGCTCTTGATCTGCCGCGACTCATCCCCGATCTCTTTAACCGCAGATCCTGAATCGGCCAGAAAAAAACTTTTTGTCCTTCGTTTGTAACCACGGCTTAGTACGGCAATTCTGTGATCTCTTTTCAACTGACCGGCAAGATACAGTACATGGGGCGTTTTGCCTGTTCCCCCGGCGGTCAGGTTCCCAACCGATATCACAGGAAGCGGAAAACGCGTCGATTTCAGGATTCCGGCATCGAAGAAAAAATTACGCAGGAAAACAACGAAGCCATAGATAAGGGATAAGGGGAAAAGAATAAAGGCGAAATACAACCTGCGGTTTTGCATGGAGGAGAATCTCAATAGTTGAATTATTATCCTTTCATTTCACCGATGTACACTTCATGTGGTACCTGCCCCGTCAGCGTATCCATGACCACGGAGCAAAATGATGCACACTTCATGCGGTACCATACCCCGTCAGCCTATACATGACCACGGAGTAAAATGTCGACGGGGAGGATTCCCTGTCAGTTCACTTCAATCGTAAAAGGCATCCTGGCCATAATACCGCTTGAACTGACCAGGCTTTTCAGTTGCCGGTAATAACGGTATCCTGAACCCAGTTCCTGACGCATATGATTCATGGTGTTTTCACCGGTCAGTTCCATCATCAATTGTTCAATCGGGTCTTTCAGCTTTGGAAGCTCGACAATCCTGTAGTGTTCGATGCCGGCTTTACCGGCTGCGATCTCAATGGCGCCGGAAAGACCTGCCGTGCCGTCTACCAGTCCGTTTTCGATGGCATTTACCCCGCTCCAGACTCGGCCTTCTCCAATCTTATCGACAGCGGTCTGATCCATTTTTCTTCCGTCGGCCACATGCGAAATAAAGGTGAGATACGATTCATCCACCCGGCGCTGCATCATCTGCTGCTCTTCGGCATCCATGGGCCGGAACACGGAACCGAAATCGGAGTGACGGTTGGTATTTACCACATCGGCCGTGACTCCCAGCTTATTATTTAAAAAGTCACCGGCATCCAGTAAAACACCGAATACCCCGATTGAACCCGTAATGGTAGTAGGGCTGGCTAGTATGGTATCGGCAGCAGCCAGCACATAATAGCCTCCGGATGCGGCTACATCCCCCATGGAAGCAATAACCGGTTTTACCTTCCGCGCAAGTTCGAGCTCACGCCAGATGATCTCCGAGGCAAGGACACTGCCCCCGCTTGAATTTACCCTGAATACAATGGCCTTGATGGCTGAATCTTCACGGGCTTCCCTGATGGTGCGCGATATTTTGCCGGATCCGATCTGGTCCTCATTGCCTTCTCCCTCGACGATATCACCGGATGCATAGATCACGGCAATCTTGTTTTTTGCAAGGCCTTTCTGGCTCCTGGATTTGGGCACCCTGGCATACTGGTTATGGCTCACAAAATTCAGTTTCTTTACGCTTTTTACATTTGAACGCTCGGTCAGAAGATCCAGCACCTGGTCCTTGTACATCAGGCTGTCGATCAATCCCGATTCCAGGCCTTCCTTCCCGCTGCCTATAGACATATTATCGGCCAGGGCGTTGAGGGTGCCAACCTCTATCCCCCGCTGGAGTCCCACCTGGTAAACGATATGGTTCCAGATGGAACCCATATAGGTCTGGATCTGCAGGCGGTTCTCGGCACTCATTTTTTCATACATCAGGGGTTCGACTGCACTTTTGAATTTACCGTGCCGCACGATCTGGGGTTCAATGTCCAGTTTGTCCAGTGCTTTTTTAAAGAAGAGGACTTCTGCACTGAGCCCGTCAAAGTTCAAAATGCCCATAGGGTTCATGCAGACCTTATCCGCTACGGAAGCCAGGTAATACGCTTTTTGTGTATAGTATTCGCTGTAACTGATGATGAATTTCCCTGTTTTCTTAAAATCCAGCAAGGCGTTTCGGATCTCTTCCACGGTGGCTATGCCGGCTTGCAGAGTGGACAGTTCGAGGTATATTCCGCAGATATTGGTGTCTTTGCACGCTTTGTTTATATTGGACAGTATTTCATTGAGCCCGATCTGGTTATCGAAGCCAAAACTCAGGGGACTTATCGCGGGTATGGGAAGAGAAGGTTTCCGGTCATGCACGGGCTGATCGAGTTTGAGCAGAAGGATGGATTGTGGTTTGACCGAAACGGGTTTATCCTGTGAAGAGACGACGATTCCGGCAATTCCAACAAGAATAAAGAACAGGATCGCACATGCCAGCATAACTCCCAGGATGGAGGCCAGCAAATATTTAAAGAAACTTTTCATAGATTGAATATTTGTAAATTTGTAGTAGGCAATATTACAAAAAGACCCTGTACGGAACAAGAAAATTGAAAGATTAACGATGAGCAAAAATTGGCAGGAACCTGAAACCGTATACCTTCTCTTCGGAAGCAATCTGGGAGATCGTGCAGCGAATATAGCAAAAGCCCTTGTCAAGGTCAGGGAAAGGACCGGTGTGCCTTTTATTGTCTCCTCGTTATACGAAACGGAACCCTGGGGATTCATGCATGAGAATTCTTTTCTCAATCAGGCCGTGGGATTGCATACCCATGCATCTCCTCACACGCTTCTGAAGGAAATCCTTACCATTGAACAGGAATCCGGCAGAATACGGGAAGGAAAGGGATATGCGGCCCGCAGTCTCGATATCGATATTCTGTTTTACGGACGCGATGTTATCAACCTCAATAACCTGGTCATTCCTCATCCCCGGATCTGTGAACGGCGCTTTGTGCTGGTTCCGCTCGATGAGATCGCGCCTGATTTCATACATCCGGTAAGGAATAAAAGTATCCACGATCTTTTAAAGGAATGCGAAGACCGGTCATGGGTTCGTAATTTTTCGGAAGGCAGACAAATCCTTTTCTGATCCTTTGAACCCGGTCCGGTTATCGTATCCGGCACAGGAAAAATTCATTGGAATATTTTCCGGATACCAAAAGGAAAACGATTCATGCAGATCTGCTGAAAATGGCTTTCGGAGGCACCAAAACTGCCATACACGTCCGGAGTATGATGGATATCGGTGTATTCGAAGTGTAAGGTGACATTCGTCTCAGAATACTTTTCAATAAAACGGTCATAGAGCAGCAAATGGGCATTGTCTTCAATTGCATTCCGGGTCGCAGCAGCAAATATCAGAATGGCGCTTGAATTTGACCAGACAAAAAGTCCCACGCAGCTGAGCATGTTCACCTTGTTGTAGGCTCCGTATAATTCCCCGGCTTTATACCGGATCAAAGAAGCGATAAGCATCCGGAGCATCTTATAGTCATTTTCCATTACAGCCTTTTCCGTGCGGATCTTTTCACGTTTTAAAAAAGCAATGACATCACTGGGCGCTATGCCCCTGATGATATTGTATTGCCTTGCAGAGGCAAGATGAATCCGGTTTCTGCATTCCGGCGAATATTTCCTGACTGTGCGCAGGTAAGGTTGGATGAGGTCAAGTTCATAAAAACCCTCACGGCTGACAGGAAAAATTCCTTCCGGTATTGGGGTGTATTTATTAAGGCCGATATGGACAATACGGAATTTTTTCTTCAGCAGGGTCAGAAATTCAGTGGTTCGGTCTACGGATAATTGTTCCGGTGAATATATGCCCAGTTGGCGGATAAAGGGGGGCATATATACAAGAGGCTGCCCCAGTCTTTTCTTCACGGGCAGCGGCATCACGGTTTTATAATCCCCTTCGATCAGTGCATCCCATTGATCACAAAACAGGTTAAGATACCAGGAATACGCTTCCAGGGAGCCGTTAAATGAACTCCTTATGCATTGGTCCCATTGCTGGCTGGCAATATTCGGATGGCGGACATATTCGATAACACGCATACCTCTGGCACCGGTAACGGCATTTACATTAAATTCTCATCGGCAAAGCTGAAATATTGTTTCCCCGCGATAATAATGTGATCAAGCAAATTTATGTCCATCAGAGCGGAGGACTCTTTAAGCTTTCGTGTAACCTGTATATCGGCTTCACTTGGCTGAAGATTACCGGAGGGATGGTTATGGCAAAGGATAATAGAGCAGGCAAGCGCATCGATGGCAAACTTCAGAATCATCCGGATATCGGTCACCGTTCCTGAAATTCCTCCCTGGCTGATCTTTCGTTTTTCAATTATTTTATTGGAACGGTTCAGCAGAAGAATCCAGAATTCTTCATGAGAAAGGTCGGCCAGGTGTTGATAGAGAATTTCGTATACATCACCTGAAGAGGCTATTTTAAGCCGGTTGGCAGATTCGCTGAGTTTTCTTCTGCGACCCAGTTCAAGCGCTGAAACAATAGCAATGGCCCTGGCCTTTCCAATGCCTTTAATTTTCATGAAGTCGGAAACGCTGAAACGCCCTAATTGATCAAGGTCATTGGCCGCACTGCCGAGAATTTTGCGCGCCAGTTCCACCGCAGATTGATTTTTAATGCCGGAGCCGATAAGAATGGCAATCAGCTCACTGGTGCTAAGGCTTTGAATGCCATGAGTCATGAGCTTTTCACGGGGTCTGTCCTCAACCGCCCAATCCTTGATGCTTTTTCCTCCTTCTTCGCTCATGTTCAGCCGGAATATAGGATGCCAAGTTAACCAATTCCGGCATGAAAGCAAAAAACCCTTCCGGAGGGGAAGGGTTTACAGGATCTTTCTGAAAAACAATTACGATAGTCCGTTTACATGCTTTGTCAGCGACGACTTCAGGTTGGAAGCCTTCTTTTTGTGGATGATATTCTTTTTTGCCAGTCGGTCGAGCATGGAATTCACTTTGGGCAACATCTCACCCGCAGCAGCCTTTTCCGTTGTGCTGCGTAAATTTTTTACCGCATTCCGGGCGGTTTTGGAATAATATTTATTGTTTTCACTACGTGTCTCTGTCTGCCTGTTTCTTTTCTCAGACGATTTATGATTTGCCATTGTATAAGGTTTTTACAAAAGTTTCTTAAAAAGAGGCGACAAAAGTAGCATTTTTTTTTGTACAGAAAAATAATCAATTGAATTATTTTATGGCTGCAAAAACCGTTTGGAATGAAAATTATTTTACCTTTGCACACTCAAAATTTAGTAGGTTTTAAATGAATTAATGTATGCCCGTTAAAATTCGATTAACAAAAAGAGGCCGTAAAAAGCTGGCCTTCTACCACATTGTGGTAACAGATAGCAGGGCGCCACGAGATGGCAAATCCATCGAAAGGATTGGATCATACAATCCATTAACTAATCCTGCTACTATTGAATTAAACTTTGATAGAGCATTGGATTGGTTGCAAAAGGGCGCTCAACCTACTGACACCTGTAGGTCAATTCTTTCAAGACAAGGTGTTTTGTACAAGAAACATCTGCTTGAAGGCGTGAAGAAAGGTGCATTCAACGAAGAAGAAGCCGAATCAAGATTTCAGCGTTGGATATCGGACAAACAGTCCAAGGAAAAAACGCAGGCTGACAAACTTGCCAAAGGGAAAGAGGATGAAGCTAAAAAACGCTTTGAAGCTGAAACCAAGGTAAGGGAAGCCAAAGCCGAGGCATTGGCAAAGAAGCTCAAAGCAGAAGCGGATGCCAGGGAAGAAGCCCATGCAGAAGCGAAAGCCAAAGCGGAAGCCGAAGCGGAAGCGAAAGCAGAAATGAAAGCCAAAGCCAAACCTGAAGCCAGCGTGGAAGAAAAGCCTGTAACCAAGGCTGAACCTGAAGCCAGCGTGGAAGAAAAGCCTGTAACCAAGGCTGAACCTGAAGCCACCGAAGCCATTGTGGAAGAAAAGCCGGTAACCAAGGCTGAACCCGAAGCCAGCGTGGAAGACAAGCCGGTGAGCAAGGCTGAACCTGAAGCCGAAGCAGAAGAAAAACCAGCAGGCAAGGCGGAACACAAAGCGGAAACCGAACACAAGGCCGAAAAGAAAGTCAAAGCAGAAAAGAAAGCGGAAGCAGAAACAAAAGCAGAAGCGGAAACAAAGGCTGAGACCAAAGCCGGCGAAACGGTTAAGCACAAGAAAAAGGCTAAACCCCAGTCGGAGGATAACAAAACCGGCGAAACGGCGAAGGATGATTCTGCCGAAGCAGCGACTGAATAAATTTCACACCAAGCGCAGAAGCCTGGATTTACCGCGACAATTATCCCGGACTTTGCCTGCCTGAAAATAGGATACTCTTTTATAATGCTTGATTTAAAAGATTTCCTGCCTGTCGGCGTTTTCACACGGACACATGGTTTCCGCGGTGAACTGATTCTCCAGGTACAGGTCAGGGAAGCGGAAGACATCCCTGAAATGGAATGGGTTTGCGTCGAGATCGATGGATTGCCCGTTCCATTTTTTGTTACGCAAATCCGCGATCTGCAGGAGGATAAAAGGATCCTTCTCCTCGACAAAATCACCACCGAATCACAGGCCAAAGAGCTGACCGGATGCAGGCTGTTCATTCCTGCAGGAAAATTTTCCGTGAAAAAGTTCCGGGATACCGGCTTAGCCGAAATAAAAGGATACCGGGTAATCGATGAAAACCTCGGTGAACTGGGCATAGCGGATGAAGTAATTGCGGTTGCCGGAAATCCGCTGTTAAAGATTATTTCCGGTGAAAAAGAACTTTTAATTCCCGCTCATCCCGACATCATTCTTGAAATATCCCGTAAAAAAAAGATAATTCGTATCCTTGCTCCGGAAGGGCTGACGGAGTTATAGACCCTTCTATAAAACCGGTTTTTATTGCTTCTGCAGGGTCATTGCCTGCTCTTTCCGGGCCTCTTCAAACAGTAGGTATTCGTAAATAAATGCATTGTAAAACATCTGCCCCATAAGGACGGATCCTCTTTTGTTAAAATGGACATAGTCGGATGTAGCCAGGGGCGGATCTGCATTAACCCAGGCCGACATGGAGTTCTTGCCTCCCATTGCTTTTTGCATATCCCAGAACGCAGCCCCCCCCCTGAAAGCCGCGCTTTTAATCGCATTGATGACATTGTCAAGGTTGGGGTAGGATTCAAATCCTTCCCCGTTCTTTACCGACATATCCGCCACGCCGATCACCAGAATAGAAGCCCCAGGACACAATTCCCTGAGGTGCAAAATCTGCCGGTAGTACCATCGTTCATAATACCGGTAATTATCGGCTATATACGGCACCACGTTGCCGCCAAACTGCAGGATAAAAAGTTTTACATTCAGTTCCTTATACATCTCCTTCAAAAGGTGCGGATCGATGGAAGTAAAGATCAAGCCCGCGCAACCCCTCAGAGGGATGTTATCCACCGCTATTCCCGAGGTGTTGTCGAGTGCCAGCCCATAGATTTCGGGGCTTTCTGTGTACCTGAACTGCACCATCAGATCGCTTACCGGTTCATCAAATGTCCAGCGGATCACCTTAAAGTCCTTTGAGGGCGGTATTATGGCAGCATCTATCCGCTGCCCTTTTTCGAAAACCTCATTGATAAAAGGTTCGGAATTATAGCCATAGAAGATCCTGCACTGCCGGAAGTACCGGGTATTTTCATAGGCCAATGGAGACCGGTTGAATTTTATCCAGCCGATCTGTGAGTCTGTACCGGAGAGGATGGTATCGGACTGAAGCATACAAAAGGAGGCCAGGGCTCCGAACCTTTCGTGTTCTATCCGGTTGTCAGGGGGACCATATACCAGGTAACGGTCCCAGTTATCCGAATTCTGCTGAAGCAGGGAGAGGCTGTTAGGATATAATTGGGTAGCCGGCACCAGGCCAATTCCGGATCCGCCGAAACGCGACTGAAGCTTGTTGCGGATAAGGGAAGTCATGCGATCCCCTTCAATCTGGGAATCGCCGTAATGCATGATCCTAACCAGCTGCTGTGAATTCGGCAAACCGCTTAAGGCCCGGAACACCGGGAAAAGGACCGTGCTGTCATCCGGAGGATATTCAATACGCGTTATGATTTTTTTCAGGCTGTCGGCATCGAGCGGCAGGGAATCGGTAATCAAGGATTTTCTTTTATCAAGGACAAGTTCGGAAATAACGGAATCCGTAAGCAGTTCCTGTTCCTTAAGTAAACCCTGAATATCAACTTTTGCCGTATCAGGCGGTGTAAAAATATCATCCGCGGTATAAAAACGAAACCTGATATTCCCGGGGAGCCGTATCCCCTTATCTGGAAAATAAAGCGTCAGGGCAAACAGAACGATAAAAACCGATAGAAAAAACAAAAGTATTTTAAATGGCTTCATCGGCGGAGAGCCTGTTGTTATTTCATCCTGATTTTAAGTTTCTGACCGGGTTGTATTTTGTCTGCATAATTCAAATTGTTGAGTTTCATGATATCACTCTCACTGACACCCGGATAGTCCCTGGCTATTTCCCACAAGGTATCGCCCTGCTTCACGGTATAGTAAACATAATTGTCGCTGTAACCCTCCTTTTGGTTCGGGAGCTGGCTGGTCTTAGAGGGGGAAGAAACAGGGGAAGCAGTTTTACCGATGGTATTTTGTTTTTCGGCAAACGACATTTTATTCAGACCTTCATATTTCCCGACTTTGTTTTTGGGTACATAAACCGTAAGCTTTTGTCCTGCCCTGATGGTATTATTCCGCAGGTTATTCCAGTATTTCAGGTCAGAAAGCCTTACATGATACCATTCGGCGATGAAGCCGAGGTTATCCCCTGATTTAACCGTATAGACAAGTTTGGCATAATTTTCGGGAGGGGGATCGTCTCTGTATTTCGAATCACTGGAAGTCGGAGTGATTGTGATCTTTTCGGGATTAAAGAAAACAGAATCCTTGTAATGGTACACCAGATTTTCCTTTTCGATAAACCGGAAGGTTTGTTCCATGGGAAGCCTCAGGGAATAGGGTTTATCACGGGCCGGAATAACATCAGTCCGGTATTGGGGATTCATATCGCGCAGCAATTGAAGGGGTATGCCCAGCACCTCAGAGACCTGACCGAGGTGAAGATTCTGCGTGACCATGATGGTGTCATTGGCGAGCGGCAACTGTATCGGATACGGTTTCAGGTTATGTTCCTTATAATAATTCATTACGTAGGTGGCGGCAATATAAGCCGGTATATATCCGCGTGTTTCCCTGGGAAGATAATAATAGATATCCCAGTAATTTCTTTTTCCGCCCGAGCGTTTGATGGCCTTGTTCACATTGCCGGGTCCGCAATTGTATGCAGCAATTACCAGTGTCCAGTCTTTGTATACCCCGTACAGGCTTTTCATGAAACGGGCGGCTGCATGGGTTGACTTAATGGGATCACGCCGCTCATCCACCAGTGAATTGATGGAAAGACCATACAATTTCCCCGTGCCGTACATGAACTGCCACAGGCCTACCGCCCTGGCCCTTGAATACGCCCTGGGATTCAGGGCCGATTCGATGATGGACAGGTATTTCAATTCTACGGGGAGTCCATAATAATCGAGGATATCATCAAAAATCGGGAAGTAGTATTGCGAAAGACCCAGCATAACCTCAACCTGGCTTCTCCGCTTATTGGCATATACTTCGATGTATCGGCGGACAAGTGAATTATACGACAACTCCACCGCGGAGGGAATGGCGGCAAGACGGCTGATAAAAACAGAATCGGGAAAATCGGGAATGGTGCTGTCGGGTTCAGTTGTCCAGAATTCCGGATCGCTTGCCAATGCCTGGTTGATATAATAGAGATTCAGAAGGCTGTCGAGATTGGCGTCAAAATTCAGCTCCACCATCATGGAATCATCGAGAGAGTAATTTATCGTATCTTGCTGAACCGGCGATGCAAAAATTTCCATCGCGGGAACAAAAAACAAAAGTGCAAAAAATAAGTTCTTCATTCTCATATAAATAGGAACAATGTTCGGTGGGTAAAGATAACTAAAAACCAATACGAATTTTCAGGCCGAAGGTGGCGGCAAGGTCAAAGTTATCAACAATGGCAGGCTCTATGTGCATGGTAAGATCGTCGGATATGTCAAATCGTGTAAAATAAGCATCCACCATGGCATCTACAATATTCAGCAGGTACACACCTATAAGGCCAAAGAGGCTGATATCGCGGTAGCGGCGATAATAATCACGACCCAAGGGCAACTGGTCATACGTTCTCGGGTATCCGTCGATAATGTATATTTCATTTATATCTCCTGCGTCATAGGCTTCCCTGTATTGCAGATATTTAGACTGATTGTACTGGAAGGCATACACAAGAGCTCCCCCGGCTCCGTATATCAGGGGAACTTTCCAGTATTTCCCGTTGTATACCTGGCCAAGGCCGGGCAACAATGCCGAGGAGATTGTGGCAGTTCTGGGGTTGTGCTTTTTAACGTGGAGGGAATCACTGACGACACTGCTCTCCTGCGCGGTACACCATTTACCGCAAAGAAAGGAAAAGACGAACAGCAGGAATAGTAAAATCCCTTTTTTCCGGCTCACGCTGAAATCAGTTTTTCTGAAAAACGCGTTCCGCAATAGGTTTATTGTTTTAATCGGTCAAAGATACCGATTATTCTTTCCAGTTCATCATCGGACCCGAAGGAGATTATAATTTTTCCGGATCCTTTGGCGTTCCTTTTCAGATCAACTCCGGTCTGGAAAAAACCGGCAAGATGGTTCTTCAGCGTCTCGTAGTTTTTTGCATAATCGTCGGCAACTGTTTTCCGGACCGGTTCTTCCGGCACTTCTTTTTGTGCTTTTTGCGACAGTTCTTCCGTGGTTCGTACGGATAGTTCTTCGTCGATTATCCTGTAGTAGAGTTTCAATTGCGCCATGTCATCTTCAATGCCGATCAGTGCCCGCGCGTGGCCCATGCTGATTTTCTCACTTCGGATCCCCAGCTGAATTTCAGCCGGAAGCCGGAGAAGCCTCATGTAATTTGAAACGGTAGCCCGTTTCTTACCCACACGCTGACTAAGGGATTCCTGGGTAAGTTCACACTCATCCACCAGGCGCTGGAAAGTTAATGCAATCTCAATGGCGTTCAGGTCCTCGCGCTGAATATTCTCCACAAGGGCCATTTCGAGCATTCCCTGGTCATTGGCCTTGCGGACAAAAGCCGGTATGGAAGTGAGCTCCGCTATTCTTGCGGCCCGTAAACGACGTTCACCGGTAATCAGCTGATACCTGCCGTTTTCTGTTTCGCGGACGGTAATGGGCTGTATAACTCCGATCGACCTTATGGAAACGGCAAGTTCCTCAAGCGATTCTTCATCAAAGTGCGCACGGGGCTGAAAAGGGTTTGTATCAATTTTTTCAAGGGGTATCTCGATTCCCCCTGTGATCGTTTCTTTCACATCAACCTGGGACTCCGGATCCTCAATAAGGGCGCCCAAACCTCTTCCTAAAACACTTTTTTTTACCATATCCATAGCATTAGTCGATATTTTTGGCAGTTTCGGGAATCCTGGTGTCCCCGTTTTTCTGCAACAATTCCCTGGCCAGGTTAAGGTAATTCAGGGATCCCCTCGATTCGGCATCATACAATATCACGGGCTTCCCGAAACTGGGGGCTTCACTGATTTTGATATTACGCTGAATAATGGTTTCAAAAACCATCTGCTGAAAATGCTTTTTTACTTCTTCCACCACCTGATTTGAAAGCCGCAGGCGTGAATCGTACATGGTAAGCAGGAAACCTTCAATATCCAGGCCGGTATTGAGCCGGTTCTGTATTATTTTGATCGTATTGAGCAGTTTACCAAGTCCTTCGAGGGCAAAATATTCACATTGCACGGGAATGAGGACAGAATGCGCGGCCGTAAGCGCATTCACGGTAATCAAACCAAGGGAAGGCGAACAATCAATCAACAAATAATCGTATTTCCGTTCACTCTCGATTTTTTCAATGACTCCTTTCAACATTTTCTCACGGTTCGGCATGTTGAGCATCTCAATTTCCGCACCCACCAGATCGATATGCGAGGGGAGCAGATCCAGTCCCTCAATTTCACTCGAGAGTATGATGCTGTTTGGATTGTTTTCATCAATTAAACATTCGTATAGACTGGTTTTGATATTTTTGACATCAAATCCACTGCCCGATGTCGCATTGGCCTGCGGATCTGCGTCAATCAACAGCACTTTTTTCTCAAGCACAGCAAGACTTGCAGCAAGGTTAATGGCAGTGGTGGTTTTACCCACTCCGCCTTTTTGATTTGCAATGGCAATGACTTTTCCCATGTATTGTCGTTTCAGATTATTTTACTGCCCGTCTTTGCGGACGGTTCCAAAAGTACTACTAATAAATCCAAAGCATTTTTTTTGAACAATCCGTTTTGTAAACAAATTTTTTACAGTTATGAACAAGTTATCAACAAGAGTAAATAACGGCATGGTTGTTAATAACATATAATAACATTCTCATTGTCTGAATTATAACTATTAACAATGCCTTCTGACAAAAGGTTGATAGCGTGGTATTTTTTGCCTTATCCGTTCCTGAAACCGGTTAATAAAACCAAGGTGTCTTTTACAGTGCCGGTGTGATCTCAAGTTCATACAATACAGGCCAGTATTTACCGGTAACATAAATATGTCCGTTCTGCGGATTGTAGGCAATCCCGTTCAGTACCTTGTTGGAATCCCCTTTACAGGAAGGCGGTATCAATTCTTCCAGATCGATCTGTCCCGTTATCTTCCCGCTATCAGGGTCGATAATGACAA
>JAGDMB010000453.1 GCA_017860375.1 Bacteroidota bacterium
GTTTGACTGACCGGCAAAAAAGGCAATTAATCCAATTCCCTCCGACAGAATTAATCTGTAAAATAAAAAATTAAAAAATAGGGAACGGTAAATGCAATATTAATTTTTTTTTTACGTTTACCTGTGTTATTCAGAATTGAAAAACCTTAACCCTTGCAGCCTAGTTTTCGGAAAATCAGCGCCTGGTTGAAATACCGAAAGGATTTTCATCATTATACCTATGTGATTGGCATTGCTTCCCTGGGAGCCTGCCTTTCCTTGTCTGTATACATTATCAGTGTTTCGGTCTTCCTCCTTGTGGCCAACTGGTTCCTCGAGGGCAATTTAAAATACAAATTTCGGCAGATTTATTGCAGAAAAAGCTTATTGCTGCTGGTTTCTGTTTTCGTATTGTATCTTTTGGGGATGACCTGGACCGAAACTGTACTGGACGGTGCCAAAAGGATCTTAAGTTTGATGCCCTTTGTGGCCATGACGGTCATTCTCGGAACCACTGCCCCTGTTTCAAGAAAGGAACTGAAATTTATTTTACTCGTTTTTATTATCGCCACCTTCATTTCATGCATACTGGGCGTGGGAAAATATTTCGGCTGGTTCGGACCCTCGATCAATGATATCCGGGAAATATCCATGTTCATATACATTGGTTACCTCGCCCTCATGGTTAATATGGCCATTCTTATCCTATTGTATTTCATTTTTTTTGATACTTTCAGCAAGACAACCGGTGAAATTGTACTGTATTCGATTCTGATTGCTTCTTTTGTGTTTTTTATATTCTTTCTCCGGTCTGTCATGGGAATTGTTATTTTCTTTGTCGTTATTCCTGCTTTTCTGATCATTTTAATTCCAAAAGTCCACTCCCTTTTGTTACGGAACATACTGTATTTTATTCCCATTTTGCTTGTTTTATCGGCTGTCGTCCTGGTCATAGTTTCCGTGGCCCGGTATTACGGTATTCATGAGGAAGAGCTTGCGGATCTTCAGCCAATGACCGTCAATGGGAATGAATATTGTCACAACCCGGATATGAAACAGATCGAGAACGGACATTATGTCTGGATCTACGTATGCCAGGAAGAATTGAAACAGGAATGGAATGCCATAAGCCGGTTTGACTATGACGGTCTGGATCAGAAGGGTCAGCATATTAAATTCACCTTGATCCGTTACCTGACATCGAAAGGATTAAGAAAGGATTCTGTGGGAATTCATCAGCTAAACCCAAAAGATATTGACCTCATTGAAAACGGGTATGCCAATTATATATTCAGCAATAAATTCGGCCTGTATCAACGTATTTATCAGATTATATGGGAAATTGACAACTATCATAAAACGGGGGAAGTCTTTTCACATTCAGTGGCGCAACGAATTGCATTTACAAAGCAGGTCACAAAAATATTCCGTAACAACCTGCTGTTGGGGGTGGGGACCGGAGATGTCAGGGAATCCATGATACGACAATGCAAACAGGATAACCTTCAGTTTCAGGAAGCATGGATTGGCCAACCGCATAATCAGTATATGAATTTCCTGGCTACTTTCGGACTGGTGGGCTTTTGCTGGATATTTTTTGCCCTGATATACCCTCTTTTCCTGGAAAAGAAACAAAACATTTTACTGTTTATTATGTTTCTTGTCCTGTACATGATATCCATGTTCAGCTTTGACATGTTTGATGCCCATGTGGGAATTTCATTCTTCGCCTTTTTCTACAGTTTGTTTTTATACTACTGGGAAACGGATACGAAATAGCCCGGTGCGGAACTTGCAAACCTTCATGGATGCCGGTAAAACTGAATTGAAAGGAATGAAAAAAAATCGGTGTTTATTATTTGCATCCGGAACGGGCTTCTTATCTGTCTTTCTGTTAATGAATTCCTGTGCCTTTTCCTCCAGGGCGAGCAGGAACCTCCTGGAAGAATCCATGACAAAAGGCTATGATATTATTGTGGTTCCCGGTGTACCTTTTGAAAACGGACAATGGAGCAGCACAATGAAAGGAAGGATCTATTGGTCAAAATATCTGTACGACAGGGGAATAGCAAGAAATGTAATGTATTCCGGTTCGGCCGTATACACACCATACAATGAGGCAGAAATAATGGCGCTCTACGCGGAGAGGATCGGTATACCCGGAGCAAACATATTCACGGAAAAACGGGCAGAGCACAGCACCGAAAATATTTATTATTCCTACCGGAAAGCCCGGAAACTTGGATATGTCCCCATCGTCTATGATACCCTTCGTGCCATGGAGTCCGGAATGACCAATCCTGAAATCGACCACCATAAGGCTTTTGAAAGTGATTTTGTGCCGCTTCCCCAGCGTGAAAACTTTTTTAAGCGGTTCAGGGGTACACGGGGTGCTTACATTGACACCAGCGCTTACCGGTAGAATTTCATGAAGAGAATGGTATTTTGTTCGCTAATGAAATTTTCTCTTTCTTTACCCCATTGTTTGCATTTATTTATTTGATCAGGTGACCGAAGAATGTTTTATGATACTTCTTGTTTTCATAGAAGCCTTTTTCATAACCAACGCACTTGCCCAGGAACCACCTCTTACGGTTCAAAGAATCCACATTGAATTTCCTCCGGTTCTTCTGGCTATCGAACAGGCAGTTGATCCTGTTGATCCTGCAGTAAAGCGGGTGGGGGTTGATTATGCAGGCATCGGAAGTGATTTCGAAAGAGGGGTCGGTTTGACCGATTGTATAGCTGGCGCAGACTTCCCTGCAATACCTGCCGAGCAGGTAAAACGAGGCTATAATCAGGAGGAAGGTAACAAAATATGGGGAAGACACTTTCTGCGGTCCCCCGGGAGGTGGAAAAAACAGCAGGATTGGAATAAAATGGATCAACCGCATGGCGTACCCGCTTAATGAATTCTATTCCCGTATTTATAAGCGGTATGACTTTATCAACCGCTTGTTTACTTTTGGTATGGATCAATCGTGGCGAAAAGAAGCGGTCCGGCAGTGTCTTCATTATAAGCCGGAGTCGGTTCTTGATCTTTGCTGCGGCACAGGAGATTTGTCGATCCTGCTTGCCGGAATTGGGGAGGGAAAGGTATCCGTAACGGGTTTTGACCGAAATACCCGGATGCTGGAGGTCGCCCGGCAAAAATCACAGCGGAAAGGTCTTCATACCCTTCGTTATGTTCAGGGCGATGCATTGCAAATGCCCTTTGCCCCTGACAGTTTTGATGCCATCACCATTGGTTTCGGCTTTCGAAACCTTACCTATGATACTCCGCAGTCTTCAAGCCATATAATGGAAATGCACCGGGTGTTGAAAAGGGGAGGAATGCTTTTCATTCTGGAGAGTGGTGTCCCGGAAAACCGGTGGGTACGGTTCATTTTTAAAATTTATTTAACCCTGGTGTTGATACCCTTAGGGTTTATTCTCTCCGGTGACCGCAAAGCATACAGCTATCTCGCCCATTCGGCATCTAATTTTTTTCCTGCGGAGGAAGTATACCGGATGTTATCCGGAAAAGGTTTTGAAATTACGGCAAGGAAAATCTTTTTTCTGGGAGCGGCATCCCTTATTGCGGCAAAGAAACAGTAAGCTATGACAAAACACAGGGTTCTCATTGCCGGGGATTCGCTATATTTGGATATTCAATAAACAGATAAACCGCACATGAACATTGAAGAACTGAACAATTTCTGTAAAGACTCGCTGATCGGACACCTCGACATTGAATTTCTGGAATACGGACCCGATTTCGTGCTGGCCAAAATGCCGGTCGACAAAAAGAAAATCCAGCCTATGGGTGTTCTTCACGGAGGTGCTTCCCTTGCACTTGCTGAAACGGTTGCCAGTGTGGGATCCTTTTTCCTGGTCGATCCTGAGAAATATACCGTTATGGGCATGCAGGTATCCGGCAATCACATAAACCCGGTTACCGGAGGAACCGTATATGCACGGGCAGAATTGATGCACAAAGGTTCCATGACCCATATCTGGGATGTCAGAATTGAAACGGATGACCGGAAACCCGCGGCTCTGATTAGGGTCACCATGGCTGTAGTAGAAAAGGAGAAACTCAGGAATAAATAAATCATGCCAACGATCAACCGAACGGATTTATCGGTTGCCGAAGCGGTTACAGTTTGCGTACAAAAGAACCTGACGTTCGCGGCTTACCGGATGCCCAATCAAAGTCATCCAGCCTTGATTGTGCAGTCAGCCCCGGTATCAAAACGGATCAGGGAAGGAGATGATTTTGATACGCTTACCGGGTTCATTGTAGCTCCTTTTACGGCTCAGGATTGCTGTCCGGCCTTTCTGATCGAACCCGATTTTTTTTCAGGGACTGAAATTGACGAAAAACTAATCAACCGGTTAAAAGCAATAAAAAGCCATGAAACGCGGGCATCAAAATGGGTCTCTCCGGAAGAAATATCCAGGAAGGAATACCTGGAATTAATACGGACCATCGTAGGATATATTCATCAGGGTGCATTTGAAAAAGTGGTTCCCAGCCGTGTTAAAATCATCCGGGGGGAATATACAAACAGGCTGGGACAGATTTTTGAAATGCTTTGCCAGACCTATTCGAATGCATTTGTATACGT
>JAGDMB010000126.1 GCA_017860375.1 Bacteroidota bacterium
AGAGATGTGAATGAAAAGAAGGAAACGGCCTTGCAGCTTGAAAATTATAAAAACCGGCTGGAAACGCTTGTCAGGGAGCGCACGGAAGAACTCCAACAAGCCAATAAGGAACTGATTGCAGCCAATACGGAATTGTCCGGTCAGCGGTCAGAGCTTCAATCTGCCCTGCTTGATCTGGAGAAAGCGCAAAATCAGCTGATACAATCCGAAAAGATGGCATCCCTCGGTGTCCTTGTATCCGGTATTGCACATGAAATTAACAATCCCCTCAATTTTATTTACGGCGGCTTGCTGGGCCTTGAAAACTATATTAAGGAAAACATCATGGAACGAAAGGAGGAGATGTCTCCGTTTTTGGCAGGGATTCAATTGGGCGCCAAACGTGCCGCAGATATCGTGACCAGCTTAAACCATTACAGCCGTCGTGATGATCTTCCCCGAGTTCCCTGTGATATTCATACCATCATCGATAACTGCCTGCTGATGCTCAGCAATCAGATAAAAAACAGGATCGAAATCGAGAAACACTATTCCCGTGAACCTTTTACCCTGGTCGGCAGTGAGGGAAAACTGCATCAGGCCATTCTGAACCTCCTCACCAATGCCATCCAGGCCATACAGGATAAGGGAACGATAACCATTGTTACGGCCGTCAGCAAACAAAACATAACATTGACCTTCGCCGATACAGGCATCGGTATCAGTCCGGAAAACCTCCAGCGGATTACGGATCCTTTCTTTACCACCAGGGACCCGGGTAAGGGAACGGGTCTTGGTTTATCCATTGCCTATACCATCATAAAGGAACATGACGGCACACTGGAATTTGAATCGATAGTGGAAAAGGGAACAAAGGCCGTAGTCACATTGCCATTGAGTAATACTGATCCTGCTTAACTGACCGGATTGTAGTCCTTCCCGTGGATAGGTCATTCAGGACATAGTGCTTTTACAGGGCTGATTTATTCTTTTTTCATAGAAGAGGATAGGAAATTTACCCTTATTTTTACCACCAAACGATCTTTCATGCAAATTATACAAAGATACCTGAAACTTGTATTGGTGAGCTATACACTGGTTGTTGTATTGCGATTCCTTGAAACCATCCTGATTGCCCATAATTACGGCTGGCAGCCTCACCTGCTGTGCCATGAGACAGCCGGTATTCTCGTCGACATGCTTATCGTGAATTCCTTGTTCCTGATACTCTTTCCGCTTTATTTTCTTTTATACAGAATGAATGTCCGATTGGCCGATTATGGTTTTCTGGTGGTTTTGTTCATGGCCGCCATCCTGCATATGGGAATCATAAAATACTTTATTTATCAGCTGATACCGCTTGACATTTTTGTATATCAATATTCTTTAAGCGAAGTTCTTTTTACCATTCGATCCTCGGACACGGAATATTTCTCGCTGATTATAGCCATGGCATTGCTCCTTTCTGCCGGATTGATTCTTTATAAACTGCTTGGCAGAGCCATCTTACAAAGAAGACTTGTTCGCATTTTCGCAGTTTTTGTCATGGTATCGCTTCCGGTTGTCGTTTTTGAACATTCCGCTTTATTATCCTTGAATAAATTCTCTTCCAACAAGTCCTACTATTTTGTCCATCGTTCCCTTTCCTGGTGGCGGGATCGGAAAAATGATAACGATCTGTTTTTGAGGGTATTTAATGATTATCAACAAATCTTCAGGGGTAAAAAGTACATACGGAGAGACTATCCCCTCTTACACAGATTTGAAAATAAAGATGTTCTGGGAACCTATTTCAGGAAGGTTGATATTCCCCCCAACATTGTTATCCTTATTGTTGAGGGATTGAATGATGATTTTGTTCATCCTTTCAGAGGAACCGACCTGATGCCTTTTTTGAGTGATCTTAAAGATAAAAGTTTGTACTGGGATCACTTTTTCACCACCGGTGAACGTTCCTTTTCTGCCATACCCTCCATTTTGGGAGGCTTGCCTTACGGGGAGAAAGGATTTACCTTGCTGGACAATCTTCCATATCACTTTTCCCTGGTCAACGTATTGCGTATGAATGACTATTTCACCAGCTTTTTCTATGGGCAGGGAAGCTGGTTCCATAGAAAAGACCGGTATTTTAACTATCAAAACACCGATTTAATAGTGGATAACAAAAAGTTTTCAGAGAAATACACCCGGATAATCGTAGGGAAGGATAATTTTTTCTGGGGATACAATGACAAAGATCTTTTTAGCCAGTCATTCGAGGTTTTGGACACACTCCCTGACCCTTTGCAGAAAAGGCTGGATATTTATTTTACGGGAACCAGTCATTCTCCTTATCAGATTACCAATCCATTGTATTATGATCAGTTGTTTGACAAAAACCTGGCCTTGGTAAAAAACCCGGAAGATGTCCGTTTTCTTATCAGCAATAAAAAATATGTTCAGTCCATATTGTTTGTTGACGATGCACTGAAATATTTTTTTGAAACCTATCAAAAAAGACCGGAATATGGTAATACTATTTTTATTATAACCGGCGACCATCCCATGTCCGAAATACCGGCCGGAAATGCGCTAAAAAAGTACCGTGTACCCCTGATCCTGTATTCGCCATTGCTTACCGGACACAAGGTATTTCACGGCGTATCGGATTATTCAGATGTGTATGAAACCCTTTTGTCCTATTTGTCTTCAAATTATGATGTGCAGGTTCCACCGGTGAGTACATCCCTGGGGACCGTTTTGGATACGGCAACCCTCCCTCAGAATAATAAGTCTATCGCGTTCATGAACGATAACCGGGAAGTCATTGACTTTTATGACAACGGATATTTTCTTTCCGGCACCGGCCTTTTTAAAATATCGGAAGATCTTGATATGACGAGTATTAGTGACAAAAAGAAAGCCACCAAAATGGCGTACAAGCTTGCCGTTTTTAATGAGGTCAGCAAATCCGTGTCTGTAAATAGAAAAATTATTCCGGAGGATCTGTTTTTCCAATATCTCCATTATAAAACCTACTATTCAAAGACCGATAAGCAGCTCATTTCCTTTGACACGGAATTTCATGACATTATAACACATGTGCCGGTCAGTAACCGTCCTTTTTATTTTGATCTGTCGATGCAATGCACGAAAAAGGCAGACACAACTGTAACGATTGTCTTTCAGCTGTTTAACTTGAAGGACAGTGTGGTCTATTGGCGAAACTTCGGTCTTCCGGAAAACGGAATAGTGCAGGAACATTTTACCATTGGATGCGTTGGGGTGAAGGATTCCATACTTTATTTCAGCTCCTATTTCTGGAATACAAAAAGAAAAAAGATTGAATATGCCGGGTTGGAATCTTTTGTATACGGAAAGTAAATAAACTTTCCTTCCGTAACTTTTATCAGGGGTTGAATCAAAATGTCTGTTGGTTGCCCTTTTTAGCTGATCGGTTTCCGGCTGCGGCAATAAGTTACCCGGCCTAACGAACTTCCTTTTTTATTACCTTTGCAGCCAATCATGACTTTAATGTCGGGAAAGAAGTCCTATACCATCGCTGTCGACGGGTATTCATCATGCGGTAAAAGTACCTTTGCGAAAGCCATTGCGCGCGAACTGCGTTTGTTGTACATCGACAGCGGGGCGATGTATCGTGCCGTCGCGCTTTACTGCCTGGAAAACAAGATTTATCAGAACGGCAAGGCTGATTTTGAAAGGCTCTGTAAAGTGCTGCCATCCCTGGTCATTGAATTCCGAAAAAATCATGCAAACGGTGATCAGGATACGTATTTGAATAACCGCAATGTGGAAAAGGAGATCCGGGATGTAGGGGTTTCGGATGTGGCATCAAAAGTAAGCCAGATCAGGGAAGTCCGGGAATACCTGGTAGGCCTTCAGCGCAGGATGAGTCGTCCGGAAATCCATTCCGAAAGGAGCCGCGGAGTGGTCATGGATGGCCGTGATATCGGCACTGTAGTTTTCCCCGATGCCGACATGAAAATATTTATGACTGCCGATGTGGATATCAGGGCGAAAAGGCGATTCGATGAGCTGGTGGCAAAAGGTATACAGGCAGAGTACGATGAAGTCCTGAATAATGTAATAACCCGCGATCTTCAGGATGAGACACGGAAAGAAAGCCCTCTCAGGAAGGCCGCTGATGCATGTGTGCTTGACAACAGCCATATGACCGTTGAAGAACAGATGGAGTGGTTCAGAAATAAATGGAAATTAATCCGGCAAAAGCATGAGCGTGGAAATTGATCCGCATGCCGGATTTTGTTTTGGCGTGCGTAAAGCGGTCCAGTTCGCTGAACAAATCCTGTCCGCAGAAGGTACGCTTTATTGTCTGGGAGACCTGGTGCATAACGAAGAAGAGCTGCATCGGCTTACCTCTCTTGGACTGAAAACCATTGATCACAGGCAGTTTGAGGAGCTAAGGAATTGCAAGGTACTCATCCGGGCACACGGTGAACCACCGGAGACTTATGAAACGGCACGCCGGAACAACATTGAGCTGATTGATGCCACCTGCCCTGTTGTGCTTAAACTGCAGGAAAAAATCAGGAAATCCTACGGGGAAATCAGGGAGGAGGAAGGTCAGCTGGTGATCTTCGGAAAAAAGGACCATGCCGAGGTGCAAGGTCTTGATGGGCAAACCGGATACCAGGCTATTGTTATTGAAAAACCAGAGGATCTGAATAAAATTGACTACAGCCGGCCTGTTCAACTATATGCTCAAACCACCATGAACGGCGATGAGTATAAAGCTGTGGTGAATGAAATATCAGTGAGAATGGAAAAGGCAGGGGGCGGAACGGAAGCATTCCGGTGCACGCAATCCATCTGTCAGCAGGTGTCGGGACGCATTTCCAAATTGCGGGAATTCTGCCGGAGATTTGATGTGGTTCTTTTTGTCAGCAGCCCGAAAAGCTCAAATGGCCGTATCCTGTATGAAGAATGCAGGCGTGTCAGAGAGGAATCCTATTTTATCGAAGGTCCTGACGACATTCAGAATTCCTGGTTCAGACCCGATTCACGGGTGGGCATAACGGGAGCCACTTCGACTCCGGCCTGGCTTATGGAAAAAGTTGCCCGGCAGGTAAAAGAAAGGATGAAAGGGTAGAATTCATATCTTCCGCCAGGGGAGTCAGGTTTTCGAGGCGGACTCCTTATTGTTTATAAATAACTTTTTCAAATCTCGGCAAAAAGTAAAATCTTTGTACCCTAATTTGCAGGAATTGTATGGAAATAAATTTAAAAGTGGGTGTTTTGACTTCCGGAGGCGATGCGCCGGGGATGAATGCTGCCATTCGTGCCGTTGTGCGGGCCGCAACGCACCGTAATATAGAAGTTATTGGCATACGAAGAGGATACCAGGGAATGATCGAAGGTGATTTTATTAAAATGGATTCTGCCTGTGTCAGCGGCATCATTCAAAGGGGAGGCACTATTTTGCAGACTGCCCGTTGTATGGAATTTATGGCCCCTGAAGGGCGCAAAAAAGCGTACGACCAGCTTAATTCATTCAGCATTAATGCGGTGATTGTGATCGGAGGAGACGGTTCCTTCACCGGGGCAAGCATTATGTCAAGAGAGTACGACATCCCGTTTATCGGGATCCCGGGTACCATTGATAATGACTTATACGGGACTGACTATACGATTGGTTTTGATACCGCTTTGAATACCGTAGTGAATGCGGTTGATAAGATCAGGGATACAGCCAGCTCACACGGACGGATATTTTTTGTGGAAGTAATGGGTAAAGAAGCTGGTTTTATAGCCCTGCAGAGTGGTATCGCCTGCGGCGCAGAAGGAATACTCATACCCGAAGAAAAAGGGCAGATCGAAAAACTCCGGAAGTTCCTCGATGAAAGGGCTAAATTGAAAAAATCAAGCATCATATTGGTGGCGGAAGGAGAAGAAGAGGGGGGCGCCATTCCCATTGCGAACAAAATGAAAGAGGAATATCCCGAGTTTGACATCCGCACCACCATTCTGGGCCATATCCAGCGGGGCGGCACACCTTCGGCGGTCGACCGGATAAATGCCAGCCGCATGGGAGTGGCGGCAATCGAAGCGCTTATTGACGACCAGAAAAGCATTATGATCGGTATCGTAAACAATGAAATCGTTCACGTGCCACTGAATAAAACCGTGAAACTATGCAAAGACGTTAGCCGGGATATGCTGGCAATCACCGATTTACTGGTGTAAGAAAAGTTTGAAGATTTGAAAGTTTGAAGATTTGAAGATTTGAAGATTTGGAAGTTCAAGAGTTTACAGGTTAAAAGTTTGAAGATTTGAAGATTTGAATGTTTGAATATTTAGAAGTTCAAGAGTTTACAGGTTGAAAGTATGAAGATTTGAAGATTTTAAAAGTTCAAGAGTTTACAAATTTCCAGGTTGACATTTTTTCAAATTATCCGTGAACTGTGAGCCGTGAACCGTGAACTCTAAATCAAAAGATCACCTCATCAACCCATCACCAAATAGTTGGTATGCAGATGTAATTCTGCCTCTTTCCCTGCCGGGACTGCTGACCTATGCGGTACCCGAAAACCTTCAGGATAAAGTAAAACCGGGTGTCAGGGTAAAGGTTCAGGTTGGGAAAAAGAAAACCTATACGGCCCTGATCCACCATGTTCACAACAAAAAACCTTCCGGATATGAAGTTCGGCCTTTCCTGGGTATCATTGACCGCGAACCCTTTGTGAACCACTGGCAGCTGAAGCTATGGGAATGGATGGCCGACTATTACATGTGTAGTCCCGGTGATATATACCGGGCTGCAGTTCCTGCCGGTTTTAAGGCGGAAGTCAGCACATATAAGCCAAAAACGACATGTTTTGTGCGGCTTAGCAAAGAATGGAGAGAAGAAAAAAAACTGCACCCTTTGCTGGATAAGCTGGCAAAGGCCCCGGCGCAGCAAAAGCTGGTGATGCAATACCTCGAAACTTCAGGTTTCCCGGAAAAGCGCAGGAGGGACTGGATTGAAAAATCAGTCCTTCTGGATGCAACCGGCACAAGTGACACGGTTCTGAAAAGCCTTACAAAAAAGGGAAAAGGGAATATTCGAAACGGTTCTCCGTGAAGTATCCAGACTGGACATTTACAGCGCTGCAATGAAAGAACCGGCATCGCTAAACGATAATCAGCAGAAAGCGCTGAACGCCATCAAACAGCAGTTTGAGAAAAAGGATGTGGTAATGTTGCACGGCATTACCTCCAGCGGAAAAACCGAGATCTATATCCACCTCATCCATGAAGCATTGGAAAAGGGCAGGCAGGTATTGTACCTGTTGCCTGAGATTGCGCTGACCACGCAGATCGTTGAGAGGCTCAGAAAGGTTTTTGGCAACAAGGTGGGCGTGTATCATTCAAAATATTCAGACAACGAAAGAATTGAAATATGGAAGAACCTTTCGGGGCAATCCCCGGGAGGCAGCCCATCCTTTCAGGTAATTCTGGGAGCACGCTCCTCGCTGTTCCTCCCTTTCTGTAATCTGGGCCTGGTCATTGTCGATGAAGAGCATGAAAACACCTTCAAACAGGTTGATCCGGCTCCCCGATACCATGCCCGTGATACGGCTATCATACTCGCACAGATGCACGGGGCAAAGGTCCTGCTGGGATCGGCAACTCCGTCACTGGAGTCTTTTTATAACTGCCTGTCGGGTAAATACAGCATGGTAGGATTGGAGACCCGTTACCTTGACCTTCAGCCGCCTGAAATAAAAGTGGTGGACATGCGTGAGGCGCGCCGCAAAAAAAGGATGAAATCCCATTATTCCACAGCCCTGCTTGATGCCATCGAAAACTCACTTTCGCAGAAGGAACAGGTCATCCTTTTTCAAAACCGGCGTGGATTTTCTCTTTTCCTGGAATGCAGCGAATGCGGTTGGGTACCGCGCTGCCGGAACTGCGATGTAAGCCTTACCTACCACAAAAAGGAAAGAAGGATGGAATGCCATTACTGCGGATATTCTCTTCCGGTGGCCACTTTGTGTGAGGATTGCGGAAGCCCTAACGTGCTGATGAAAGGGTTCGGGACTGAGAAGATCGAGGATGAAATGGCCCTGTTCTTTCCGGAAGCCCGTATCGCCCGTATGGATCTCGATGCCACACGGTCGAGGCATGCGTATGCAAAAGTAATAACGGGTTTTGAGCGGGGCACAATCGATATACTGGTAGGAACCCAGATGATATCCAAAGGACTGGATTTTGACAATGTCAGCCTGGTGGGTATACTGAACGCGGATAATATGCTCAATTATCCCGATTTCAGAGCCTATGAAAGAAGCTTTCAACTGATGCTTCAGGTAAGTGGCCGGGCAGGCCGGAGAAACAAGAGGGGAACCGTTATCATTCAGGCCCGGGACAGCGGCATGGAATTGTTTCACTACCTGATACGGAATGATTTCAGGGCCTTTGCCATGGTTCAGCTTGAAGAACGGAAGAGCTTCCATTATCCTCCTTTTACCCGGCTGATAGCGATTGAATTAAAATGCACCGACAGGAACACGCTCGATCCGGGAGCCGAAACCCTGGCCGGGATGCTGAAAAAAATGCCCGACCTCCGCATCATGGGTCCGGAATATCCTTTGGTCAGCCGGATAAAGAATAATTTCGTAAAAAGGGTCATCCTGAAAATTGACAAGGATAAATCGGTTGCCAGGGTGAAAGAGGAGATCCGGAAATGCCTGGAAGA
>JAGDMB010000454.1 GCA_017860375.1 Bacteroidota bacterium
AAATCCCATAAGATAGCTTCCCGACATACGGCCGATCATAAATAGGGCAAATCCGATGGACAGGAAGTAAGGTCCGTTTTTAACATCAAAATGGGGTGTCTGGTTGGTGTCGGTGACGAAATTGATCAGGTAGCTGAAAATTCCGGTCTGTGCGGCCACATAACAAAACTGTGCAATGACACCCAGTACAAAATGACGGTGCCGGATCAGCGGTTTTTTATGAAAGGCTATTTGGTCAGGACTGCCTTCCGAACCGTCATACTTGTTTTCTTCTTCCCTTATTTCCGGCAGGGGTGTCAGCAGAAAGAGAAACGCAACCGACAGAACCACCACTCCGATGACCGTATAAGGAAGGATCAGTGAACTCAGTTTTTCTCCGGGGGCCACACCCTGGTTTCCGTATATGAACAATCCGATAAGCGGGCCAAGCACCCAGGCCAGCCCGTTGAATGACTGGGAAAAATTGATGCGCTGTTCCGCCGATTCTTTTGGCCCAAGCTTTGTAGTGTAAGGATTAGCCGCTGTTTCAAGGGTGGCCAGTCCGCAGCCCACGACAAACAGGAAGATCAGAAACAGCCAGAACGATTCAAACGAGGTGGTGCCGGCAATGAATAAAGCACCGGTTGCGAAAAGGGAAAGCCCAAAAATAATGCCTTTCCGGTATCCGAACCGTCGCATGAAATACCCAGCGGGTAAGGCCATGGTGAAATAGGCCATGTACAAGGCAAACTGTATCATGCCCGACTGGGATTTAGACAGGTTAAGAATTTCCTGAAAATGTTTGTTCAGCGTATCCACCATTCCATGCGCTATTCCCCACAGGAAGAAAAGGGAAGTGATCAGGATAAAAGGCAGGAGAAATTCTTTCGTAGTAAGTTTGTGCTTTGCCATGGGATTTTTATTTTATGGTTTATAGATGGCAGTTTGTATATTGCATGCACACATAGGAATCAAACCCCAAGATAAGGATAATCTTTGTGTATCAATCCTCTTTCTTTCATTTCCATGAATAAGCCTTCCGGCACCCTTGCCGTTACCAGTTCCACATTGGTCCGGATGTGCCCGGGGATGGATGTATTCAGGGAGATGGCAGCTACGCCTGGAGGAGACAATGCAAATTGAACGCAGGCGGCCGCGGGTTCCACCCCGTATTTTCGGCAAAGGACAAAAAAATCATCACGCCATTTAAAAATCTTCCGGTTCTCTGCCGTATCGGGTTTAATGGGTTTGTAATCAAAGTAGCGGCCACCGGTAAGGAAACCTGCATTGAAAACAGCCGAGTTAATGATTCCGATATTTCTTCTTTGCAGGGCATCCATGAATGCCAGCAATTCAGGAGGATGCCGGTAAATAGTCATGCTATTGGCAATCATTACCCAATCGAGATCCACATCCCGGACGATACGTTCAATTATTCTCCAGTCTTTGGCACCTACGCCAATGGCCTGAACCTTCCTTTCCCTTTTCAGATCCGATAATGCCCGATATGCCTCCAGTATGGCTCTGTACCTGTTTTCTTTTTCCGCCGGATCTGTGACGCCGTTGACAAATTCATCCGGATCATGCACGGATACCATCTGCGGCCTGTATTGTCCTCCCAAAAGTTCATTCCCCTGATTCCAGCAGTTCATAATCCCTTCATAGCTGATTCTTTGCATGGCATCGTGCTGAATATTCATCCAGACACCCTTTTCAAATGTGGGTTCAGGCTGGGTGAGGGGAGTCCTTATCCAGCCGAGCTTGTTGCTGATAATGACATCGCTGGGATCAATGTTCAGTTGTTTCAGGGACCTGCCCAGCACCTCCAGAGCCAGTCCGGCTCCGTATTTCCCGGCGCAGTCAAACACAACAGGGGCTGTCACATGACGGAAGCATTCGCTGACAATGGAAAGTTTAACCTCTTCTTCGAGTGCAGTATAGAGGTTTCCCAGGGCACTGGTGCCAAAGAGTATGGCAGGGATCCGGAGTCCGGACCTGCCCAATGGTTTTGCTTCAGGCAACATAGAGGTGGAAAAGCGTTTTATATTTATCCCTAAAAGTAATATTTGTTGCTGAACCTGCAAGTTTATAAATTTGCATCCCAATCCTTAATTCAATATGATGAAATCACTTTTTTCAGTGCTGGTTTTGTTTACTTTACTCTTGCTGGCATGCAGGTGCAAGCCATCCGGCAATAACGTAATCCGGGATCCCGGAGACACCCTTGTGGTAATCCAAACCATAAAATGCCGGGAAGATACAGCGCAGAATTATTGCATTGCATTGCCTACCGGTTTTGATTCTGCCCGCCGTTACCCTGTGGTTTTTGTTTTTGATCCGCATGGAGAGGGTTATCTTGCCGTGCAAACATTCAGGAAAGGAACATCGGATTTCGGATTTATAGTGGCCGGTTCAAATGTCATCCGCAATGGGTATGAAAAAACGGGATATGCTTTGCAGGTACTCACCGGTGATGTCACCGGCCGTTATCCGGTTGACAAGGACCGGATGTACGCAGCCGGTTTTTCAGGG
>JAGDMB010000455.1 GCA_017860375.1 Bacteroidota bacterium
AGTATGCAGGCAAGAGCAGGGAGGACAAACATCATCATGTATTTCGCCAGCTTAATCATGGCATAGGCCGAGCCTGAATATTCGATAAAGGCTCCGTGATTTATCTCGGCTTCTGCTTCGGCCATATCGAAGGGGACAAGTCCGAGTTTTGCCTGTATGCAAAAAATCAGCACAAGGAATAACAGGACACCGGATACGCTGCCAATAAACGGACCCTGCGTGACCTGTGCCTGAATGATATCACTAATTTTAATTGCCATACCGGCTTTCAGCACAATTGCCGCGAGCACCAGCAGGAAAGTCAGTTCATAACTCATGATCAGCTTCATCTCACGCGAAGCACCCACAGAAGCGAGGGGATTTCCTGCAGCCAGGGCCCCAAGGATATACGAAATGGAAGGAATAGTCAGCATATAAAAAATGACGATTATATCACCGCTAAACCCTGAGTTGTAATGAAACGCCGGCAGCAAAATCATAATTCCTGAAAGAGCAGCACCGGTAATGGCAAAAACAGGAGTGGCCAGAAAGGTTACGATTGAGCCCTTCGCCGGCAATATGGTTTCTTTGACAAGCAGTAGTTTTATGAAATCATAAAAGGGTTGTATCAGCGGAGGACCTTTCCGGAATTGCAGCCAGGCCGTGATCTTACGATCAAATCCGGACAGCAATCCGCCTATCACCCCGATAAAAATGAATCCGGGAAAAATCAGATAATATAACAGGTTCCTGATCATGTTACTGCCATATTTTTTCTTTGATAAGAATCATGTCACCAAGCTTGTAAATGCTTTCCGCAGGATTTTCATCGCGGTCCACAATACGTACCGCCTGATCGGGGAACAACCGGGCGAAATCTTCCAGGTCATTCTCATCCTCCAGCGAAAAAAACCGTTGTCCCGAAGTTTTTACAATGAACAGATCGTCCATCATGGTCCCGAATGGACAGGCCGTTATACACGACTTGCAGCGGATACACAGATTAACAGACCGGTTTATAATCCCGTTTTCATCTTTATCGAGGGCCTTTGCCGGACAAACCTGTATGCAGGGGGCATTTTCGCAATGCCGGCAGGTAAACTGAAAGGTGGCAAGCTCCCGGATCGTCTTAAAGGAGGGGCTGAATTTATCGTGTTTTAAAACCGCATCCGCCGGAAGACTTTCCATTTCCCGCAATGACAACAGATCGATAAGCAGTTTTTTTCCCATAGTTCCCGTTACAACCAGATATCCGGTAATTCTTTTATCTCATCATACGTAAATACGGGCCCATCTTTGCATACATAAAATTTGCCCATCATGCAGTGTCCGCATTTTCCCAGACCGCATGACATGTTCTTTTCCATGGAAAGGTAAATATCCGTCTCAGGATACCCCATCTCCAGCAGTTTCAGCGTTCCGTATTTCATCATGATGGGTGGTCCGCATACAATTGCCACTGATTTGTTAATGGTGACATCTATATCATCCAGCAGGACCGTCACCACGCCTTGCCTTTCTTTCCATGATTCATCGGCTTTATCCACACTGCGGTATACTTCAAACTTTTCGATTTGCCTCAGTTCATCGATAAAGGGCTTGTAAATGCAATCTTCAGGTGTCTTGGAGCCATAGCACAATATTACTTTCTCAAATTTTTCCTTCTCGGCAATAAGATTGTATAACAATGACCGGATGGGGGCAAAACCACAGCCGCCTCCAAGAATGACGACCTGCTTTCCATAAAATTTTTCAACCGGATATCCCCGTCCAAAGGGTCCCCGAATACCCACCACATCCCCCTTTTTCAGGGCATGAATTTTTTCGGTAACATAACCGGCTTTCATCACGGTAACTTCAATTTTTTTCTTCTCCAGCGGGGAGGATGAGGGAGTAAAAGGAGCTTCGCCCGTTCCGTTAATGGTAAGTTCGATAAACTCACCCGTCTTAAATGAAAAATCCTGTTCCGGGATCAGCACAAAGGATTTTATCAGCGGGGACTCATCAATGACTTTCTCCACCGATGCTTTTATGGGTTTATATTGTATACCGTTTGCAGGCATCCGGATCATATTAAGAGGATTCCGCCATTTCTATGAATATCTCATTCTTGCTGATTTTTCCAATGCAACTGTCAATGCATCTTCCGCATCCCGTACATGCAACCGATTTGAAATCTTCAGGCTTCCAGACATACTTGCATAAATACCGGTTTCTGAACCGGATATATTTCCTGCGCAAGGGATCCTCACCTGCTGCAATTCTTTCAAATCCGGGATATTGACAGGCATCTACCTGTCTTATTTTTTCAAAATCGGGTCGTTCAATCAGTAAAAAACAAGTGCAAGTCGGACAAGCTACTGCGCACGCACCGCAGGATACACAGGTTCTGGAATGTTTTTCCCACAGGTCCTCTCCGGAATTTTTAATCAGGCTCCCGGTCTTTGCGTAGTCAGGCAATAACCGGTTCTTTTCAACCAGTTCCTTTTTCACCTGTTTTCTTTTCTCCTCAGCAAAATGAAGATTACTTGAAGCGTCGGCATGATTTACCGGATAAGGTTCGATTCCGTATGAAGTACAATGACAATTCTCAGCGGTTTCAAAACAATCCGTTCCTATCAGAACAGCTCGTTCTCTGTTTTCCTTGTACCGGAGGTCAAGCCAGGTTTCGTCAAGGTATATCTCATCGAGGATTTCCAGTGCTTTCAAATCACAGGCAGGAATTCCAATAATGATATTTTTATTGTACGCTTTTTTCTCAATAACGACATTTTCTTTCGGGGGAAGAAAGAAAGCTTTTAAGGGTGTGACTGGTTTTGCTACATTGTATATAATATTCAGACCATCCTCTGTAAATAATTTGTAATCTATAGTATCATAGGTTTTTACCGGTACATAAACAGAATTATTTTTAGACAATCCCAGCAGAAAAGTATGCCAGTCGAGGATGGAAATTTGAAACGTGTTTTTCAAATATTTGTTCTTTTTTTCACAAAAAGAAAAATAAATTTATAACAAAATGGTATCTTTATCAAACCTTTTTTATACTATTTTCTTGTCTCTTGTCTATTTTGAATTATTTTAAATAGGAACACGGTTTTAACCTGAAAGATCTCAGGATCTTGGCACAGAATTACAGTCATAACGTTCTGAAGCGGTTCCTTCATTACCGGCAATGCCTGATTCAATTCCAGCGTCATGGATTCCGTAAAGTATTTTCCTACAGCCTGGGCAAGGAAGCCGGAGCAAGTGCGGAACAGGTTCGTAAGGATTTTTCGCTTTTCGGCATAAAAGGTTCCAGGCGCGGCGGGTATGATATTGACTATTTGCTTAATTCCATAAACGATATTTTCAAACAGAACAGCGAAAGGCTGGTCATCCTTGTTGGAATAGGGAATATAGGTCAGGCGCTGATTAACTATGAGGGTTTTAAGGAAAATAATATCCACATTGTTGCCGGCTTTGACCTGGATCCTTCAAAATATATAAAGCGGTTCGCCATTCCCGTTTATCCTCCGGACAGGATTCCTGAAATTGTGCGCCAATATGGAGTCAAAACGGCAATCATTGCCGTACCTGAAATTTCGGGACAGGTAATCTGCGACCTGCTGTTATCTGCAGGCATTAAAGCCATACTAAATTTCTCCCCCATTCTGCTAAAAGTACCCGATGACGTGATTGTGAATTATGTGAATCTGCGTAACGAGCTTGAAACCCTGTTTTTCTACCTATAGGAAAAGTCGTTGCTTTGCGGTATTCATTTCCGGTGTAATCCGTCTTCCTGCCAGTCGTGTCGGGTTCCATGATCAAAATCATTACTCAGATCATTGTTTATGGGTTATTTTGCTGCCAATCCTAAACTTTGATCTACATGAAAATCGGATGCCTGAAAGAAATAAAAAAGCATGAATACAGGGTCGGTCTCACTCCTTCCGATGTCAAGTCCTATGTCAACAGGGGACATCCGGTGACCATGCAGAAGCATGCCGGTGAAGCGGCCGGTTTCAGTGATGATGAGTACATCCGGGCCGGTGCGGACATTGTGGACGACCGGAAACGTATCTTTGATCAGAGCGAGATGATTATCAAAGTTAAGGAACCTTTGCCCGAAGAGTATCCTCTTTTTCATGAGGGCCAGATCCTGTTTACCTACCTTCACCTGGCGGCCGACAGAACGCTGACCGAAGCACTTTTAAAAGCGGGTATTATAGGGATTGCCTATGAAACGATTGAAGAAAATGAAGGCCGCCTTCCCTGCCTGCAGCCCATGAGCGAAATTGCCGGCAGGCTTGCCGTTCAGGAGGGTGCCAAGTACCTCGAAAAAACCTTTGGCGGACGGGGGGTTCTGCTGGGAGGAGTTCCCGGTGTGGAGCGTGGTAAGGTAGGGATTATCGGCGGCGGCGTGGTCGGCACCAACGCCTGCAAAATTGCAACCGGTATAGGTGCCGAAGTTACCGTACTCGATATAGATGCA
>JAGDMB010000456.1 GCA_017860375.1 Bacteroidota bacterium
AAAAGAAACTGACATTTACGGAGCTGGAAATCCCGTTAACAAAAAATTTCACTAATATTGATGTCCAGACAGGAATTCGGATAACAGGATTCCAAAAAGAGTAAAATGGAAGCTACAAACCACGTTGGATTCGACAACGAGAAATACCTCCGGGAGCAGACCTCGGCCATCCTTGAAAGAGTGAGCCGGTTTAACGACAAGCTTTATCTTGAATTCGGAGGAAAGATTTTATATGATTACCATGCGGCCAGGGTGCTGCCCGGATTTGATCCCAATGTCAAGATGCGGCTGCTGCAACTATTGAAAGATAAGATTGATGTAATTCTTTGTATTCATGCAGGGGATATCGAAAGAAAAAAAGTAAGGGCCGATTTTGGCATTACGTACGATATAGACGCATTAAAATCCATTGATGATTTAAGGGAATGGGGGATCGATGTCACCGCAGTGGTGATTACCCGGTATGAGAACCAATCTCCCGCCAAAGCCTTCAAGAACAAACTTGAATTAAGGGGCATCAAGGTTTACCTTCATTATCCCACCATAGGATATCCTACGGATATTGACCTGATCGTGAGCGACAAGGGATACGGGGCGAACGAATACATCAAAACCACAAATCCCATTGTGATTGTTACCGGACCAGGTCCTGGCAGCGGCAAACTTGCCACCTGCCTGTGCAATCTTTACCATGAGTATAAGAACGGAGTGAAGGCGGGATATGCAAAATTTGAAACCTTTCCTATCTGGGACCTGCCGATCGATCACAAGGTTAACATTGCCTATGAAGCCGCCACGGTTGACCTGAAAGACGAAGTACTGATCGACACGCATCATCTGAAAGCCTATAACGCAGAGGTAGTAAATTACAACCGCGATATAGAAGCGTTTCATTTGCTGAAAAGGATCATTGAAAAAATAACGGGCGGCGAGTCGATGTACCAGTCACCGACGGATATGGGGGTAAACCGTGTGAGCTCGGGTATTGTAAACGACACGATCATCGCGGAAGCCTCGCACCAGGAAATTATCCGGAGGTACTTCCGTTGTGCGGTGGAATATGCAGTCGGCTTGGCCGATAAGGACACCCTTGAACGGGCGGTGAAGATCATGGAAAAAATAGGAGCGAAAGAGGAAGACCGTAAAGTGGTGCTGCCTGCCCGGGAAGCCGCAAAAAATGCGGAAAAGACGGGAAAAGGCAACGAGGGATTTTATTGCGGGGCCGCTATCGAATTGCATGACGGTACCATCATAACCGGTAAAAACTCTCCCCTGATGCACGCTTCTTCAAGCCTTATCTTAAATGCCACCAAGCACCTTGCCGGTATCCCCGACAATATGTACCTTTTGCCCGAAAACATCCTGGCTTCGGTAACCTATCTGAAAAAGAATATACTGAATGGCAAGATGGTCAGCCTCGACCTGGATGAAACCTTGATCGTGCTTGGCATAAGTGCATTATCCAATCCGGCCGCACAAATGGCATTGGAAAGCCTTAAAAAGCTGAGCGATTGCGAAGTTCATACCACCCACATCCCCACACCGGGCGATGAGGCAGGCCTGCGGAAATTAAAGGTTTTCCTGACCTGTGATCCGGCCTATTCCAGCAAGAGCCTTTTTATCGGAGGTTGATTCCATTCAGTCGCACGGTTCCGATTCAGTTCCCCCCGCCATGCGGAAGTGGCTGACAAATAAATCTTATGCTTTGGCCCCGCCTGCTCCAGCGGCGCGAAGTGCCATGATATCCCGGTCGAAGAGATACAAATTGCCTTCCCCGGCAAGTTTCAGCTTGTCAAGGATCTTGGTTGCGTTGGCTTCTTCTTCAATTTGTTCGTTCACAAACCACTGCACCCAGTTCTGGGTGGTGAAGTCTTTTTCTTTGACACAAAGGGCAACAATTTCATTGATGGAAGCGGTAATAAACCGTTCATGTTTCAGCACTTCCTGAAACATGCTTTTTACGGTCTTGTATTCTGTTTCCGGTTTTTTCAGAGCCGGTATGATGGCATGTCCTCCCCTTTCGTTGATGTATTTCACGAATTTCAGCATGTGCAAGCGTTCTTCGTCGGACTGAACATAAAGCCAATCGGCAACACCTGGAAATCCGTTCACTTCAGACCAGGACGCCATGGCAAGGTAAAGACTCGAAGAGTAGGCTTCCCTTTCCACCTGACGGTTTAAAATATCTTCTACATTCTTATTCATACCACTATTTTTTAAATTATTACTGCTCAATAAACAAATATAGCAAAAAAAAGTTGAAGGGACGGGACCGTGCAGGTTCATTTGTTCTTCCTTTCAATAGTGAACTGGATTTGTTAAGTTTGTTATCCGATAAATCAGCAAAAAAATGACTTCATTCCAAAATATCAAATGCCGCAAAGGCAGGGGCAAATATTGGCTGATACCGGTATTGCTGCTTACCCTTTTCTGCTGCCACTCTTCACCCGACCTTCTGTATTCATCGGATCCTTATTCCGTGTATGCGGATAGTGTCGTGCAAGGACCT
>JAGDMB010000127.1 GCA_017860375.1 Bacteroidota bacterium
CTCCGGATTTGTTTCACCGGCATACTGGCTGAGGCTTGTATCACCCCCCAGCTCGGAAATTGCAGGAACCCTCCAGAGGCTTGCAAACTCAGGCACCAGGGCATGATTGCTATTGCTGATGACGTCATCAATATATCCCTGGGCATCGGCAGATGTGAATTCTTTTAATTCCGGATCGTTATAATACCCGCTGTAAAAAAGATATACCCTTGCGATCATGGCTTCGGCGGCCCATTTTGTCGCACGTCCCTGGTTTTCCGGATCCATGGAACCATAGGGAGCCGCAAGTCCGTTCTCAGCACAGAATTTAAAATCGCTGAGAATCATATAATAGAGGTCTTCAGCAGGTGTTCTCGGGGGAATTTCATCGGGTTTAAGGGTATGATCGAGCGCAGGGATCTCACCAAACATCCGGGCAAGATAGAAATGATAATGGGCCCTTAAGAACCTGGCTTCCGCCTGGAACTGCAACTGCAATTTTTCATTTCCGGTCCAGTCGATAAAGGATTCATACTCCAGGTATGTATTGGCCCGGTAAATTCCGCCATAGTAATATTGCCATATATCCTGGTTCGCAGTGGCCTCAGGCCATTGGATTGCCCTGTCCCAGAGTTGAAAATGGTTGCCGGCATCCGCTGAACCGGCACCTCCTGCGCAATTATCGGACATAATTTCAGACATAATATAATTGCTCCACCAGTCATCGTAAAGAAGCATGTTATAGACAGCAGTGAGTGCCTCCTGACCATCTTCGGGTGTTTTGTAGAAACTCTCGATAACCTGATATTGCGTAGGATACCGGTTGAGGAAGTCTTCGCCGCACCCGGCCAGCAACCACACAAGGAATAGGATTGTCATTATTCTTTTCATGGCGTTTCGTTTTAGAATTTAACATTTAAACCCACCAGGTAGGTACGGGCCGAAGGATAAAAACCGACATCCACACCCGAAGCATAGGCGTCCTGAAGTTGCCCTGCATCGTTATAATAGGATCCGAATCCAACTTCAGGATCCAGTCCCGGATACCTGGTGAAAGTAAAAGGATTTGTCACGGAAAAATACAACCTCAGCTGTTGCAGGGGTGATTTTTTCAGGATGGTAATAAAATCATACCCCAGGTTGATGGTTTTAATCCTGAGGAAACCGGCATCTTTCACATAGAGATCACTGAACCGGCCCCAGTTCTGATTGGATTCATTGCCATACGTAACACGGGGCACGGTGTTGGATGTCCCTTCGCCTGCCTGGACAACGCCATCTTCATTCTGGTCGATCCAATGCCAGCGGTCGAGGATATCTGCGGTATAGTTACTAAACGGACGCTCCAGCATACGGTAGCACATCACCACCTGGTTACCTGCCACACCCTGTAAGCTAAACAAAAAATCAAATCCCCTGTAATCGGCTGCCAGTGAAAATCCGTAAACATAATCAGGGTTTGGATCTCCCAGCATGACCTTGTCGAGATCACTGATCTTGCCATCGCCGTTTTCATCCGTTCGCCTTACATCTCCTGGTTTGGCTCCCTGCTGAAGCAAAGCTCCGTCTGAATTTACGTAATTATCCACCTCTTCCTGTGACTGGAAGAGTCCATTCATCTGGTAGCCCCAGAAATACCCCATGGGATATCCTTCCTCAACACGGTAGAATTCCTGAGATCCGTTATATAACACGCTTGTGGATCCACGGATCAATTCATTCGGTACCTCTGTCACTTTGTTCTTGTTATACGCCAGGTTGGCATTTATGTCGAGGTTAAGCAAGCCGATGGATCTGTGGTAACTCATTTCAAATTCTGCACCCGTATTGATCACATTGCCTGCATTGATAAGTGGATCCTCGTTGCTGATGCCTGCACTGCCTGAAATACTGGCAACGGTGGTGGGAATGATCCAGTCTTTGCTGTTTTTTCTATAGAAGTCGAAGGCAAATCCAAAACTGTTTAAAAACCGCGCATCAAATCCGATATCGGTCTGGGTCGAAGCTTCCCATTTCAAACTGGGATTGGGCATAATGTTGGGTGATACGCCGACCTGCCTGGTTCCAAAAGGATAATACCGGTTTGTGGTAGACAATGTGGCAAGGTAGGTATACTGGGCGTAAGGTTCTTTCCCGTTTTGTCCCCAGCTTCCGCGCAATTTCAGGTAGTTCAGCCATGACAGCGATTTCATGAAATCCTCACTGGAAATCACCCATCCTGCAGATACGGCAGGGAACCAACCCACACGATTTTCGGGACCGAACCGGGAGGAAGCATCTCTTCGGAGCGAAAAAGTGAAAAGGTATTTTTCGCTATAGTTATAACTCAGACGTCCAAAAAAGGAGTACCGGCTGTCCCCTTTTCCAAAATCTCCCAATAAATAAGTGGTATCAATGGTTGCTACATTGGATAAAATCGGAATATCCGTTGAAAGCCAGCCCTGAGATGTGCCGTCCACATTAAAATACCGGTTGTCCTGCACATTGGCGCCGATCATTCCAAGGACATTATGATTGCCAATGGATTTCGTATAGGTGAGGATATTGTCAAAATTATAACTGAAATCCCGTGACATGTATTGCTTGTATTCCGGAACAGACCTGTAGGTTTCATTCGTCAGTTTGAAAGAATCGTTGGCGGTTGAATTATTCTGAAATGCCAGGTTTGCGCCAAAATCGGACCGGAATTTAAGGCCTTTCATGATTTCCAACTCCACATAAATATCACCGATCAGGTCGTCGTTGTTCTTTTTCTCATTATAGTTATAATGCATGGAGGCGATCGGGTTAATCTGTTCCTCAACAAAAGTAGATCTGCCAAATCCGTCGTATACATTCGGGTCGTAAGGTTCGATAAGAGGGCTGGCCTCCAGAATCTCCCTCATGAAGTTGTCGAACCTTGTGGTAACACCAAGTCCCCGGCTGTACCGATGTGTATAGGTAAGGTTTTCACCCACGGTGAGGTATTTTTTTAATCTGTGCTCGGAATTGACACGGAATCCCAGGCGTTCAAAGTACGATTTATTTTCATAGTTGAAAATACCTTCTTCGGAGTTGTAGGAAAGGGAAAGGGAATAGGATGATTTTTCATTTCCTCCGGTTATGCCCAGGTAATGGCTTTGAGACGGGGCATTCTTGTTTATGATTTCTTCCTGCCAGAAGGTACCGGTATTGCCCATGGTATCAATACTGTCCAGCTGAGCCTGGGTAAAAGGCACTTTTGTTCCGGTAGGATACAGGTTGTAATATCCTTCGTTCATAAGATGCGCATATTCCTGGGCATTTAACATGTCGACCGTATTGGTTGGGTTGGACAACCCGTAGTAAAAATCATAGCTGATCTGGGCTGTGCCTGATTTACCTTTCTTTGTGGTGATCAGAATGACGCCGCTGCCGGCCCGTGAACCATAAATAGCAGCCGAAGCGGCATCTTTCAGGACATCCACCGATTCGACATCCGAGGGATTCAATGTGGTAAGGCTGCCGGGCACGCCATCGATGAGAACAAGGGGATCGTTACCGTTGACCGAACCCATTCCGCGGATGGTGATGTTGAAATCCGAACCGGGCTGGCCCGATTTCTTGATCAGGGTCATCCCGGGGGTGGAACCCTGCAGTGCCGATTCTATACGGGACACATTGTTTTTAACGAGGTCTTCGTTCTTCACCTGGACCGTTGCACCGGTCACCAGTTTTTTCTTCTGGACGCCGTAGCCGACCACCACCACTTCATCAAGGCCGATGATGTCGGGGGCCATTCTCATGGTTATTTCTGTCTGGTCGCCGACCTGCACTTCCTCAGAGAGGTAACCGACACTGCTGAATACCAGGATGTCGGAGGTGGATGCCTCAAGGGTGAAATGACCGTCGATATCGGTAACGACGCCGGTGGTTGTACCCTTAATCTGGATCGATACGCCGGGCAGGACTTCGTTGGTATTGGCATCGGAGACAGTTCCCGTCACCACTTTTTTATCGTCCTGCCGCGATGGAGTATCACTGGCAGAAACCTGCGCAAAGGACAAACCGAGGAGAAATCCAAGGGCTATCATACGGATCCTGAAGCCCGGACCTCTCCTTTGCCGTGAAAAGGCAATGTTTTTTTTCATCATAGGTAATAGGTTAGAGGTTATCATACTGGTTAAAGAATACAAAGGAAATCCAATGTAAACTCAGAAGGGGAAATATCACACCGGATTATCTGATCAAATTTAATGAAAGTAGAAAGATTTCAGGATTCAAATGTTGCAGAATTGTATCGTATTTGTTAAGCAACGTCTGAATCGGAACCTCTGAACGAGGAGGGAGCAGAAAAAGGGAATCCGGCAACCGAAGAAACTAATTCGAATTGGTATAGTTCAGGTAGTTCAACACCAGGATCAGGGTGGAAAGACCGGTGAGAAAGAGAGAAAAGGTGGGGATATTGATTTTGACCATCTTTGATTTGATGGGTTCGACATATACGATATCGTTGGGCAAAAGGAAAAACCCTTCGGATTTGAGCAGGTCAATTTTCGTAAGGTCAAGCCGGAAGGTCTTTGTCCCTGTTTTTGATGGCCGCAAAACCAGTACCTTCTTCCGGTTGCCGTAGTCGGTTATGTCGCCTGCCATGCTGATGGCCTCAAGCACAGTGAGCTGGTTATTGTAATTTTTGTACGTTCCGGGTCTTGCCACTTCTCCCATCACGGAGAACTTAAAGGAAATCAGTTTCAGAATAACGGTTGCGTCTTTCAGGGAAAGGTCGGTTTTTTCACGGAGAGCAGCAACTGCCTGGTCCAAGGTTTTGTTGACCACTTCAATGCGTCCCAGGATAGGAATTTCAATAAACCCTGAATCGGTCACCGTGTAACCGTTGATGTACAGATCGGTTTCATTCTGGAAGAGGTTCTGCTGGGAATTTCCCACGGTCTGGTTAATGAGGTCGTTGATTTCCTGATTCTTGGTGTAAATCCGTATATAAAGGATATCATTGCTCTGAATCCTGTATTCCGGTCTTTCCTTTGGAAAATAATCCGTCGTTTTGAGCGAATCGTCTTTTCTTTGCAGGTAGACCAGTTGCCCATGCCGCGTACAGGAAGAAAAGAAGAAAACGGTTACCGCAGGGAACAGCAACAGGATAAAAAATTTTTTCATGGCATACAATTATGCAATATACTGTTCGTACACTTTTTTAATCCCTTCTTCAAAGCCTATCTTTTCTTTCCATCCCAGTTCGTGGAGTTTTTTCACACTGAGCAATTTCTGAGGGGTACCATCGGGTTTGGATGTATCCCATTCAATCAGTCCGTCAAAACCAACGGTTTCTTTAATCACGTGAGCCAGTTCCTTGATGGTAAGATCGCGGCCGGTGCCGACGTTGATGTGTGTATTCCGGATTTCTATTTTCGGATCGCGGGAAGTAATCCGGTCTGCAAATTTATCTTTAACAATATCTTTAAAATCAATATTTTCCATTAAAAATACACAGGCATCTGCCATGTCGTCGGAGTGGAGAAACTCACGGCGGGGAGCGCCGGTGCCCCAAAGGCGCACAGTTACGGGAGCGCCGGATAAAGCATGGCGGAAGATCCCGTATTTCTCCAGTTTTTCTGCGATTTCTATTTGCGTCGAATTTCCGTCAACCCCTTCCACGGGTTTTTTATTAAAGTCATGCCGGATGGCATCCCAGTGGTCTTCAATCAGGCACTTTCCAAGGTGCATTTTGCGGATAAGGGCAGGGAGCACATGCGATTTTTCGAGATCATAATTGTCATTCGGGCCATACAGATTCGTGGGCATGACGCAGATGAAATTTGTGCCATATTGGATATTGTAGCTTTCGCAAAGTTTTATTCCGGCTATTTTGGCAATGGCATACGGTTCGTTTGTATATTCCAGCACATCGGTAAGGAGGTATTTTTCTTTCAGCGGCTGGGGTGATTGTTTGGGATATATGCATGAACTGCCCAGGAAAAGCAGCTTTTTGACACCGTTCAGGTAGCTTTGGTGCACGACGTTATTCTGGATCATCAGGTTCTCGTAGATAAACTGCCCCCGGTAGGTGTTGTTGGCGACGATGCCTCCTACCTTTGCGGCAGCCAGAAGAACGTACTCCGGCTTTTCAGCCTTAAAAAAGTCAGCGACGTCCTGCTGATTGGTCAGGTCGAGTTCATCGATGGTGCGTCCGATCACATTCGCATACCCTTTTGATTCGAGGTTTCTTTTCAGGGCGCTTCCTACCAGGCCGGTATGGCCGGCGAGGTAAATTTTACTGTTTTTTCTCATTCATTCAAAATAATTAAGCGTTTGATAACCGCCGTTTTTCAAATGGACTTCTTTCTGCATGATCTTGATATCGCTTGTTACCATGTCTTTCACCAGTGCTTTGAGATCATATTCGGGCTCCCACTTCAGTTTGGTTTTTGCTTTCGTCGGATCGCCAATCAGCAGTTCCACTTCCGTAGGCCTGAAATAGCGTGAATCCACCGCCAGCACTTCCTGTCCCACAGGCACCTTGTAACGCGGATCGTGGCAGGCAGTGACAAACGCTTTTTCTTCGGGTCCGCTTCCCTCGAATTTTATCTCAATGCCTGTTTCGGCAAAGGCCATCCTGACGAAATCGCGGATTTCGGTGGTGATACCCGTGGCAATGACAAAATCTTCGGGACTGTCCTGCTGAAGGATCAGGTACATGGCCCTTATATAATCCTTGGCATGGCCCCAGTCGCGTTTTGACGACAGGTTCCCCAGGTAGAATTTATTCTGCAGGCCCAACGCAATGCGGGCAACAGCCCGGGTGATCTTCCGTGTCACAAAGGTTTCACCCCGGATCGGGGACTCATGATTGAAGAGTATACCGTTGCAGGCAAACATGTGGTAAGCTTCGCGGTAATTCACGGTAATCCAGTATCCGTATAATTTAGCCACCGCGTAGGGACTTCGGGGATAGAAAGGTGTTTTTTCGGTTTGCGGGACTTCCTGCACGAGCCCGTAAAGTTCGCTGGTGGAGGCCTGGTAAAAACGGGTCTTGTCCACCATGTTGAGTATGCGGATGGCTTCGAG
>JAGDMB010000128.1 GCA_017860375.1 Bacteroidota bacterium
GAGGCCATAAGCTGTTCAAGGTATTTCAGGAAATCGATACCCGTGAGAATCTCTGACTGATACAGAAGCTGGTGGATCAGTGCCATGGATTTCACCCGGCTCTGGCTTTCCTTCATGGCCGTTTTGGTATTGTCGTCGGTAATAGAGCCCGATTGCAGGTTCAGCAGGCTGCTGATCACCATCAGGTTGTTTTTTACCCGGTGGTGGATCTCCTTTAACAACGCCTCCTTTTCTTTTTCAGCCTTCCTCGATTTCCGGTAACTGGTATACAAAAAGATCCCGAATGCTATGAGCAGTGTTCCCAACAGCATGGAAAAGTTGCGGACTATTTTATTCCTTTTAAGCTTTGTTTCATATTGCAGTTTTTCCTGCAAATGACTGACTTCAATTTCATTTTGCTTTTTATCGAAGGCATACTGCATCTCAAGCTGTGTGATTCTTTTAAAATTCTCGCCACTGATAATGCTGTCACTGATTTCATTATTAATGCACATATTCAAAAAAGCTTTCTCGAAGTTCCCTTTTCCGGCATATAACCTGCTTAAGGCTCCGGAAGCTTCCTGGATGACATTGGTGTTGTTATACTGCCGTGCTATTGCCAGACTGCGTTCAAGGTACCGGATGCCTTCTGAATCCTTCTTTTTATGCGCCAGTATTTCACCCAGCAGCATGTAATTCTTGGCAAGTCCGTCGTAATTGTTGATTTCCCTGTCAATCTGCAGGGACCGGTCAATATATTTCAGTGCCCTGTCTGCGCTGTCTTGTGCGAGAAAATAGGTATAGGCAATATTGTAAAGGGAATTGCTGATGGCGATCTGGTAACTCATTTTTTCGCGTATTTCAAGCGATTTCTGATGAAATTCCAAACCAAGGGAATAATTCTTTAACGCGTTATATGCTTCTCCCAGGCCTGTGTACGTTATACTTAACTGGTAATTATCGTGAAGGCTTTTCAGGATTTCCTCCTGCCTGTGGTAATAATCAATTGCCGTTTTGAACTCCCGCAAATAAAGGTTAGCCAATCCAATGCTGCCAAGAGCATTGGCCATTTCAACCGGATCCCCCGATTCCTCGGCGATTTTCAGGGCTTTATAAAAAGCTTCTATGGCCAGGTTAAGATAAGCCTGATCGACATAATGATTTCCAAGGATAATATAGCTGTTTGCCAGTTTCTTTTTGTCCTTTGTCCGTTCTGCCACCGTAATTAATTCATTCAGCAGCGAATCGACGGCCTTTGTATGATGCAATTGTTTGTGGATAAATACCAATCCTTCAATGCAATCATAGACTTTGTTGAATTCCCTGATTTCCTCAAACAGTCGCCTGGAGTCTTCCAGGCTCTCCAGCGATTTTTGCATGTTCTGCATCAAACTGTAATCATAGCTCATGCTGTAACGCGCCCGGGCCATTCCTTTCTTATCGCCGATCTTTTCAGAGATTGCGTAGGCTTTTTGATGAAGGTACAGTGCGGTGTCGTATTGATATTTGTAAAAGAAAGCTACACCGGTAAGATAATACGATTCACCGATCCCCTGGAAGTAATTTAGCGCAATGGATTGCTGCAGCGTCTGCTTTAAGCAAAGAATGACGCTGTCGGGATTCTTCTGCAAAAGATTTTTTGCAGCATTCAGGGTAGAATTTATAATCGATGTATCCGCCGCTTTATCATGAAATGAAATCCGATTTTCGGGAGAAGGCAACCTGTTTTTACACGAAAAGGCAACAACAACAACAGCCAGGACAAAAAAAATCAGTGTGTTTTTCATGGGCCTGAAAAGGATAGGATCATGCTGCCCTAAGGTAATAAAAAAATTCGTATCCTTTCCGGTTTGCAACCCGGTTGTCAGCCCGTCATTCCTGTCAGCAGATAGTGCCCTGACGGATTACAGAAAAAACTGCGTTATTCCTCCATTCCTGAATTCGTCGGCAGGCTGTTCGCCGTATGGCAATATGCCAAGCCATTGAAACGCCTTTTCACGGTCAGAAAAGAACTCAATACTGGCACCCCGGTTACGGGCCACCGTTTTAAAAAACTCGGTTAACTCATCAGGTTGATATCCTTCAAAATAACAGGCCATCAGCAAGCCTGAAACCGACTGCGAAATCTGTTCCCCCGAAATAAATGCACCTGCCATGTTCATCCGGCGGCTGGGCATCAAACCTTCGGACAGTACGCGATGGCATTTGTACATACGGATAAATTCTGCGAGGTCGGTCCAAAGCCTGTACATACTTTCCGAGGAAATTTCATATCCCGGAGTCAGGCGCACATGAATATATGCGCCACAAAATTCCATCGTAAAATTTGTATTCATAATTGCCTTAACAATAAAAACAAACCAAAACGATCAGTCCGTCTTCATTCTGCGTATGATCCACCCGCTTTTTGCCTGCTATCTTCCAAAACCGGATATTGTCCTGAAAGCATACCAAAATTTACAAAATAATGAACCGATAAGCAAATAATTGTAAAGGAAGTTTTCCACACCCTGACAGCGCAATGGTTGATAGTATTAGAAGGTCAACCGGAATTGCATCATCGGGTAAAAGGGCAACTGATTTACGGTAATAATCTCACCGGTGCTTTCTTTGTAATACTGATAGAAAATGTTTTTATGATTCGTGAAATTTTCAATAAAAAACAGGTATTCCTGCGTTATTCGCTTTCCGTTTATCTTAAAGCCGAACTTGATATCGGCTTTGAAATAGGCAGGGTACTTTTCGGAATAAGGATCGCTCAGATCCCATACCGTTGTTTGCTGCTCCTGCGACTCTTCCTCATCCACCGGTATGTACCGTGTACCACCGGCGTAAGTGGCTTTCAGGTCGATGGTGAGGGTGTTTTTTTGCTTAATGGGAAATTCCTTTCCCGCCAGCGCATTGATCACATAATTGCCGTTAAAGGCCGTATTTCTCTCAATACCATCACTTCCCTTATATTTCGAATCAAACAGGGAAGCGGTGACAAGGTAATAATATCCCTTGCTCAAAAACTTCTCAAAGGTCATTTCAATACCGTAATTCCTGCCCGTACCTTCGTTCACCAGGCTGTCAGTTGCGCCTATACCCCACCCCGCCCCGGTATTTAACAGGCTGAAATAGCTGGGATGTGATTCCACAGGAACATCATACATATACTGGTAGTAGATCTCGGTCTTCAGCCGCAGGGTTTCCTTTATGTTCCAGTCGTGGCCCAGTACAACCTGCTGCGACTTTGTGTATCCCAGATCCCTGTTCGTTTCCACAAACTGCCCGTCAGGCAGATAAGTTCCCAGAAAATAGGTAGCCAGCGTATGTGTTTTGGCATGCAATCCGTACCCCAGGTTTATGCTGCCGTTCTTCCCATACCGGTATGATATTCCCATCCGCGGTTCAAAGGACGGCTTGCCTGTGAGGGTGTAATACAGCAGATGAACGCCAGGGGTGAACAGCCAGCGGTCGGTCAGCTTGTAATTCATCTCATAATAAGCCCTGAACAGGTAGCCTCCCTGTCCCAGTTTCTTGCTTTCCTCCAGCCTCTTGACCATCCGAAGTGAATCATAATCGTACGTGAATTCCGATAAATCATATCCCTTCTGATCTATGATGATCCCAGCCTTGGAAGAAAGTTTCGCGCTGAATTTTGTTCCCGTCAGGGCAGTAAGAGATAATCGGTATTCAGAGATGGTATGATCATAATATGGCGTGACGTTTTTGTCGGCGTCGAGGGTGTCGATCTGCGTTCCGCCTGTCTCGTAAGAACCCGAAAAAATGACTTTCGTATAGGTTTTTGGTGTCAGGTACCGCAGCCACGAAATGCCGGAGGCGGCCATCTTAGAGCCGTTATACAGATCCTGTCCCTCGTTGGTATACAGACTCTGATCATCGGCCTTGCTGTCGAGCATGGCCACACTGCTGATGCCGCCGATACCGAAAAAGGTGACAACACCCTTATGGACCGGGAAATTGAATTTAAAAGAAAGATCCTGGTAATGCGGCACACCCGTTGTTCCGAAATCAACGCCCAGCAAGGTCACAAAATCCATGACCGAAAAACGATAGTTGAACAGGTAGGAACTCCGGTGCTTTTTCGTCAGCGGTCCTTCCGATCCGAGCTCCAACCCGTTGAAGCCCACCTGGAACATATGCTCGAACCGTTCGTTGTTGCCGTTGCGCATTTTCAGGTCGAATACCCCCGACAAGGCATTGCCGTATTCCGCCGGAAAGGCGCTGGTGAGGAAATCGGAATTCCGCAAAACATTGTTGTTCAACATATTCACGGGACCTCCCGTGGTGCCGTTCTCGGCAAAATGATTAGGGTTTGGCAGGTCGATATCCTCGAGCCTCCACAGCAAACCTGACGGTGAATTGCCACGGATCACGATATCGTTGCGTGAATCATTGGCAAACGATACCCCGGCATAGCCCGATGCCATGCGTGCCACATCGCCGCGGCTTCCGGCGTATTTTTCGGTTTCCTCAATGGTGAAGGAACGGGCACTGATGACCGCCATGTCATTGTTGGGCCTGTTTTTCTGCGGGGAAGACTTCACGACCACCTCCCCCACTTGCTGAACTTCTTCTTCGAGCTCAACAGACAGGATCATCTCTTTACCGGAGGTCAGGTACAAATTATCCACGATAACATTCCCGTATCCGACATAGGTGATATCAATGCTTACACGGCCGAGAACCACATTTTCGAGCTTGAACCATCCCTCGGTATCGGTGACGGCTCCGATCGCCGGAGTGGTGTTTAATACCACCACGTTAGCCCCGATAAGGGGTTGCTGCGTGGTCTTGTCGATGACTCTTCCGCGAATGGTCTGGTAAAGAGGCTGGGAGAAAACACCGGACGGCATGATCAGAAGACCAAGAAAGAACAGGCAGGCTTTTTTCATTTTGGGCTAATTAGGGTCAATTAAAGATAAGGACAATTTTACTGGGGAAGGGTTGCTTATAAACGGGATAAGGGACGTATGAACCAGGTAGTGACCCTTACAGGTCTTACGGACTCTGCCAGGTCTGTTATTTTTTTATTTTATTCTTTCAGGTTTTACATTACTTTTATTTCATTAAAAATTAGATCAGCAACCTGCCATGAGAGTAAAAGGATTATTGTTAGTAGCTGCTTTGCTTGGATTATTCTCCTTCAGTCATGCCCAACCCCCTGAACTTGATACATGCAACATCGTGTGGACAAGCCAGAGTCTGAATTCTTCCGAATCGATGCCCTGCGGCGGTCACGATATCGGGATGAATGTTTGGGTGGAAAAAGGAGAGCTTTTGTTTTACCTTTCGCGCAGCGGAACCTTTGATGAAAACAACGGATTCCTGAAGCTGGGCAGGGTGCGGATCCGACTCAATCCCAATCCGTTTGACGGAGATGCCTTCCGGCAGGAACTTGTTTTAAAGGAAGGTTGTGTGAAGGTTTCCGGCTCAGCTTACGGCTGTTCGGCACAGGTTACCCTTTGGGCGGATGTTCACCGGCCTGTGGTGCATGTGAGCATTACCGGCACCAAACCTATGAAAGCGGAAGCCATCTATGAAAGCTGGCGTTTTGCCGATCAGAGGCAACGCCCGGGTGAAAGCTTTGCCAATTCCTATAAATGGGGACCCTTCGGGGATCCGGTGACCTTTCGTGACAGCATCTCCTTTCAGGGCTCCGGAATTGCTTTCTTTCACCGGAACCGCGACTACACCGTGTTTGATCCGACCGTGGAACTGCAAGGGCTGGAACAGGTGAAAGATTCTCTTTTTAATCCCCTGCCCGGACTTACCTTTGGCGGATTCATGGAAGGCCCTTCCATGCAGCCTGCAGGAAAAACTTCCGGCCGGTACCTTGACACTGACTTTGAAGGATGGAAGCTGCAAAGCAGGTCACCGGCAAAAAAGCACACCCTGACAATATATCTGCATACCGCACAAACAAGTTCCCTGGCAGAATGGCAAAACGGTCTGAATACGGTTGTTTCGGAAGCGCACCGGGCAGAAAAAGAGGCCCTGGCAAATACAAGAGCATGGTGGAAAGACTTCTGGAACCGAAGCTTTATTTTTATCAATCCCGATTCGACTGACCCGGCTTCCGGTGCATGGCAGACCGGGCGAAATTACCAGCTGTTCCGGTACATGCTTGCCTGCAATGCCTTTGGTGACTACCCTACCAAGTTCAACGGAGGAATGTTCACCTGCGACCCGGTATTTACCGATCCGTCACGGCCATTCACACCCGATTACCGCAACTGGGGCGGTGGCATCCATACGGCGCAGAACCAGCGCCTGGTCTATTTTCCCATGCTGAAAAGCGGCGATTTTGAAATGATGAAAGCCCAGTTTGAATTTTATCGCCGCATATTGCGAAATGCCGAATTGCGAAGCGAAGTATACTGGGGGCACAAAGGGGCCTGTTTCACAGAGCAGATGGAAAATTTCGGCCTCCCGAACAATACGGAATACGGATACAGCCGTCCCGCCTACTTTGACAAGGGAGTGGAATACAATTCCTGGCTTGAATATGAGTGGGACACCGCCCTTGAATTCTGCCTGATGATTCTGGAAACACAGCGGTATAACGCGAATGACATTGCGGATTATATGCCGCTGATCGAAAGCTGTCTTGCTTTTTTTAATGAACATTATCAGTACCTGGCAAAGATACGGGGATCAAAGACCCTTGACGAAAACGGTCACCTGGTCCTGTATCCGGGATCCGCAGGGGAAACCTATAAAATGGCTTATAACGCCAATTCTACAATTGCGGCCTTGAAAACGGTGCTTGCCCGTTTGCTCGAATTGCCTGCACCCTATCTGACCGACAGCAGCCGCAGTGCCTGGAAACTCATGCTCAGCCGCATACCCCCGCTCAGCTTCCGCGAATGCGGGGGATATGTCACCCTTGCACCGGCCCGTTTGTGGGAAAGGGTGAACAATACCGAAACCATGCAGCTATACCCGGTATTCCCCTGGGGCATTTACGGTGTCGGAAAACCCGGACTGGATACATTTTCGCTGCCCGGCTTGGACTCACGGAGGAAGCAGCCGACCTGGCCGTGCGAAAACTCCGCGACAGCGGGCGCCGTTTCCCGGCATTCTGGGGACCGGGCTTCGACTGGACACCCGACCATAACTGGGGTGGCTCCGGCATGATAGGTTTACAGGAAATGCTGATGCAGGTC
>JAGDMB010000129.1 GCA_017860375.1 Bacteroidota bacterium
GCCACCGGTAATATCCGAACGGATGTACCGCATGGTCAGTGAGCCTGACAGATGTTCACCCAGAACCCTTGAATATCCGGCATCGATCGCAAATTCATACGGGGTGTATTGCCCGCTGTAGGTACCGTCTTCTGTACGAAAGATAATTTCACCGAGGGAGAAATATTTCAGTGAGGTGCTGACCACCTGTTTGTCATCAAACTTGTAGAAAAAACTAAGATACCCAAGGTTGATGTCTTTCACCAGGTTGCGAAGCCAGGGTGTATAGGATAAGGAAACCCCCATCCTGTCTTTGATAAAGGCATATTTTGCAGCGTTCCAGTTCTGAGAATTGCCATCCGGTGTGGTTGCGACTCCCAGATCACCCATGGCACCGGCTCTTGAATCCGGGGCGATGGTGAGAAAAGGGACCGTGGTCTGCAGTGCGTTCAGCCCGCTTTTGATTTCATCAGGAATGGCACTGCTCTGGGCAACCACAGCAACACAACTCAGCAACAGCAAGCAAATGCTTATTAGGATCTTTCGGAGAATCATCATCATTACATTTTAGTGCGACAAAGTTAAAATATTTATTGCAAAATCAAACCGGGTAAATAACTTCACAGGCAGTCTTCCCATTCTAATTCAAAATGATAAGTTTTTGAAAGCCATCCGTCCGGAGTCCTGATTCATCTTCAACCCGGATGCGGTAGGGATAAATCCCGCTGCGCAGTTTGTTTCCGTACGGGTCCTTTAAGTCCCATTCCAGAGGGGATGAATGATATCCTTCCATATAAAGATTTTCTTCAAAGGTCCTGATTCTCCTTCCGGAAAGATCATAAATAGTGAGGGTTACCTTCAGCACCGAACCGGCCTTGTTGTGTTCAAACTGAAAGTAAGTATAGTTAACCGCCGGGTTTGGATAATTATAAACGTTAACAAGGACGATGTCCTCCTCATCGATGACCTCAAACCCGATATCCGCCTCGGACGGGTTATTGAATATATCCCAGACCCTCATTTTAATGGTATGCATGCCCACCGACAGACCGGACAGCGGGTAGATCACTGTGCCGTTCCTGTAATCATCCAGGTCGGCCTCATAGAAATCGTTCAGTATAAGGGGTTGCGTGGCATCACCCTCCATAATCCCTACGATATCATGACCAATGCCAATGCCGGTTGTATTAATGCCGTTTTCATCGGATATCCTGGCAAAGATGCGGGGATTCCTATCCGTGATCCCTCCGTTTGCAAAGTTTTCATCGTTCATGTAAAGGTTGATCTCCGGGCCGGTTTCATCCGTAACCGGATCAGGAGCTGTACCGCCGATAATGAATTCATCAAAATAACCGTTGGCATCGATGATGGAATCCTGCGCATAATAGAATATCTTCCCGTTGCCCAGGCTGTAAGTGATATCTTTCGGCACCCTGAAGGTAAAGGAGAATTCACCGTTTGTGACGCTGGCTTTTCCTTTATAGATCACATTGTCGCGCACTCCGAATTCCATGAGGTACTCTTCGTTGTCATTGCCCAGCGTGCTGATGGTATCCACCTTATCGTATACGGATGGATAGAGAATTCCATTGAATCCTTCCAGTTTTACATGGTCCTTATCCACCAGGTGTCCCTTTACGGTTATTTCGGAAAAAGCCCTGAGCGTATCCAGCGATTCCGAAACAGGCACTCCGTTCAGCGAATCCGTCACCACGGAATAATAAGGAACCGCAAGCCGCAGGGCAGGATCACCGAGCAAAGTAAAGCTGAGCTTGTTGCGGTTTCCATACAAATCGGAGGCATTTTTGGTCATGCGGATAAGGTCGCCCATAGGGTATACTTTGCCTTCTTCGTCGAACTGAAAGGCAACTTTATAGAAGTTTTCATTGAGCGTCATATTATCAAAGGCATACACAACGCGGGTAGTAGAAAGCAGGGCAATGCATCCGCCACCCGGATTAAGGAGGGATGCTTCTCCCGCAGAGGTTTGTTCTTTGATCTTGCCGGTTTCGTCATCGGCCAGGTCATCGTACCTCGAAAATTCGCATGTTGCCGTAACAAACAGGGGCAGAAACTTTGCGTTGGTATATTCCGAAAGTTGTTCGCGGGTAACCAGTTGTTCCTCCGCAAGGCCTTTTTCATTTCCATGACCGGTATAATTGAATATCAGGATTCCCCGGTGCATATTGTCGTATATGGCTGTGGTCACATCGGGATACCGGGCACCGGTGGAAGTCGATACCTGCTTATACGCATCCGACAAAAGTTTTTTAAGGATAAATTGCGGATAATCGTTTCCAACCATTTTGGCCAGATGATCCGACTGCTGCATGTGCAGGTTGCCATCCTCGTCATCAGCCACAAACAAGATCTTGCTTCTCCAGTCGCGCATATTTTTGGCCTGATTGTATCCCATTATTTTGGCTACCACCTGACCGGCTTCTGTTGAATCTTTTACCGGAAGGCGGCCCACTCCAAGGTCAAGTTCAAAATATTCCATCGTGGCTGACCCTCCTTCGCTTTCGTCCATCAATCCGTAGAAGTCGTCCGACACATAGGAATTGGAGACAGACAGGGAAGATTCAGACTGGAATGTGAGGATAAAATTCGAATTGCCGCTCACGCGCATATGATTGTTGTATGAACCATCACCGAAAAGGAGAAGGTATTTCAGTTGGTTTTCAGGGCTGGAGGACCGGAGGTAGAGCATTCTCGCAAAATCGCGAATGGCGCAAATATCGGGTGCTCCGGATGAGAATTCATTGTATACCTGGTCGGTGGTAGCAACCAGCACGGTCATATTATCCTGGTTTCGGTGATATGCGGCTAGCCTTTCGGCTTGCTGTATAAAGGCAGGATGTGCGACAATAAGCATCTGTGAGGAAGAGATACCGTGCAGGTTCTGATTTTCAATCCAGCCCAGATCGGCATCTTCCACGGTTGGTTTCGGAAAGGCGGCACCGGGCAGCAGGGCAACAAATTCACGCAGGCTATCGGTGGATGCGGTAAAATTCAGTGAATTTCCCGAAAAAACGGATTCCATTCTGGCGGCATTGCAGGGATCCGTTACATCCCACACCATCAGATTCTCCGTTGCCCCGGAAATCGTAAACCGACTGATATTGCCGGCTCCTGCTGAGGATATATCCCTGAAAAACAACGCATTGCCTGTCATGATAAGGTGGCGCCTGGCATTCACGGAAATATAATCAAGCCATCCAATGTCGGAATATTCGTACCGGCTGTACCCCACATTCACATGTACCTCATCCGACGCGGGCAGCATGGAAAAGAAACCACTCTTCTGGTTTGCAAACTGACCGACAAATGCATCCAGTGCAACACCAGGGACTCCTATCTCACCCAGCACCATATCCTGACTACTTATGGTAAAAAACCTGAGGGTAGAGGCCCGCGAGGCGACATTCACCTTTATCCTGACGTTGTGATCTTTTACGATATTGGCAAATGAAAAGGTAGTATCCACAGGGGATGAAAGCTTATCACTGAACCACTGCCTGCCGGATTTGATCAGGTTATATACGTTTTTCTCGTAATAGGCATAGTCGTCAAATGCAGTGATTGTATGGGTTACAGTCCCCGAAGACTGGGGCATTGTCTGGATCCTCATCCCGACCCCAAGATCAGTAGTAAGAAAATAATAGGCTGCGTCGGAAAAGCCGTTCAGCGTATGCATATAAAAATCATCCTCCGCGCTGTATTGCCACGATGCAATCCCCTTTCCGAAAAAGAGGATATAATCTCCTTCGTTAAAAATGCCATCCGCACCTTTCTCCATATAAACGGCATTTTCCCGCAGGTCATCCGATCGCAGTTCGCTGTTCATCAGGGGAAGGGCCATGCCACCGTTACCATACACGCGAATATTTTCAATATTGGAAAAGCCTATTTTTTGCAGATCCTCATACGTCAGCTTATAAATGCCGTCCCTGTATATTTTTATTTTATACCATTTCCCTGAAGCCAGAACCGAAGAGCCGGCATAGGAAGGGATCCTCTCCGCCGGCGTTATTCCGCTTCTGACGAACGTGTGAACCGTAAAAGCGGTTACCTTTTCAGGCCGGCCCGATAACGGATTCTTCCGGAGCGGAAGAACGGTGATCCGGATGGCCTTTTCTTTCCGCTGAGTGGCCACTGACCAGGAGAAACCGACCTCGGTCTTCAGGTTTTCCAGGCCCGGCACATCTTTTATTTCCTCCGCGGTTAACGCAATCGTTTCAATGTTTTCAAGCCGCACGCTGTCAACGGTTTCATTAGCACCCAGCGCAATCCTGTCGTTATAGTAAGGCAGGGTTGTCGCTTCATCCGGATAGCCCGCGTTCTTAAAAAACAGGTAGCGGATGCCCGGAAATACAATTGTGCTGTCATTGTATATGGGTTTTGGACGGCTTTCTTCCCATTCAATATGCCGGGTATGCCTGCTTTCCTGCGAAAGCAGGGAAACCGATACAGGTAGCATCAGCAGACTCAAAAATAAATAACCGTGCCGGCAAGGGATGAGAAAACAGCGGTTCATCAGAATTCAGATTTCATATTCGTAATATTCGCTGATTTTAAACGTTTCAAAAGTACAATTATTGCAATTTAAAACGAGAAACAAAAAAGTTTATTATAGTTTTACAGACTTCTTTGACCTTTTTCCGTGAAGCATAATCCCTCATATATCTTCCTGTTTCTGGTCCGATTCATTTGTTTACCGGTGAGCGCCCAGGATTTTCATTTTTCAGGATTTATGCACAATCAGGCTTATTATAATCCGGCCTATGCCGCTGTCCCCAAAATGAATGAATTCTCCATGACATACCGGAATCAATGGCCAGGCATATCGGCCAATTTCGTCACCTACGGGGCGACCTTCATCCAGCCCTTTTTGGCAATTAAAAGCGGAATCGGTGTGGTATTCCTCAGGGATGTGGAGGCCGGGGGCGTAATCTCCAGGACTTCCGCCAACCTGTTGTACGGATACTCCATCAGGGCAAGCCGGACCTTGAATATGGCTGCCGGCATTGGGGCTTCCTATGTGTACAGGCAGTTTGACCCGTCCACCCTTGTTTTTGCATCCGACCTGCTAAACGAATTGGGGACATCCTATCCGCCGGTGGGCATTTCAGCCTATGACAAAGGATATCCTGACTTCAGCGTCGGATGGCTGGGAGAATATAAAAAGGATTTTACCCTGGGAATTTCAGCCGCCCATGTAACACGGCCCATGGAATCATTTTCCGGTGAGCCGGCCAGCCGGCTGCCCGTAAAATACTGCCTTTATTCATCCTATGCTTTCAGGACCGGGGGAAAATACAACCGCAAAGGACTGGACCTTACGCCTTCTTTGCTTTATGTTCACCAGGGAACAACAAATGAATTGGTATGGGGAACAACTGCCCGGATAAATCCGCTGACAGCAGGAGTCTGGCTGCGGAATAATCTTGCCCTGAATTTCAGTTCCCTGATATTTTCCATCGGAATTCTTCAGGAAAAATATACTTTTTTGTATAATTACGACGTTAATTTAACAAGTGTAAACTTTTTATCAACAAAAACAGGTGCACATGAAGTAACCTTTTTGCTCCGGTTTGAGTATAAAAAGAAGAAACAAAAAGCTATAAATTGTCCCACATAATTCTTATTTTAACAACTGTAGTAAAGTAGAGTTACAAATATTTATTATATTTGAAAACAAAAATCAAAAACCATGAATGTTAAGTTTTCTGCTGGATTTAAGGTACTGTTCTTAGCACTTATTGTTACCGCTTGCAGCAACAAAGGGAGCAATGTGTCAAACACCACTGGGTGGAGCTATAATGACCCTGATAACGGCGGTTTTGAAGTAATAAGCGGCAGTGAACAGGAAACCGGGCCAGGTCTCGTCCTTATTGAAGGAGGTACATTTACCATGGGACGGGTGGAACAGGATGTGATGTATGATTGGAATAACGTTCCGCGCAGGGTCACAGTCAGTTCTTTTTATATGGACCAGACAGAAGTTAAGAATGTGGATTACAGGGAATACCTGCACTGGATACACCGAGTTTTTATTGACTATCCCCTGGTGTACCGGAAAGCCCTGCCCGACACCCTGGTGTGGAGAAGACCGATGGCATACAACGAACCTTATGTTCAATATTATTTCCGGCATCCTTCCTATAATGATTATCCGGTTGTCGGTGTCAACTGGCTGCAGGCCAGTGATTACTGTGCCTGGAGAACCGACCGTGTAAACGAAGGGATCCTTATCCGTGAAGGCATCCTGAAACCCGATCCCAATCAGCTAAACGAAACCAACTTCAACACCGAGGCATACCTTGCCGGACAATTCGAAGGACTGGTGAATCAGAATCTGAGAAGCCTTGATCCCAACCAGGAATTCCGCAGGGTAATGATCGAGGATGGAATTCTGCTGCCGAAATACCGGCTCCCGACCGAAGCGGAGTGGGAATATGCTGCTCTTGCACTCATTGGAAATACATACGACGAACTGGTTATAGGCAGAAGAATATATCCATGGGACGGTCATAATCTGAGAAATGACGCCAAACAGAACCGCGGTGAAATGAGGGCCAACTTTGTTCGCGGACGCGGTGATATGATGGGAACGGCCGGCAATCTGAACGATAACGCCAGCATTCCGGCTCCGGTTGAATCATACTGGCCAAATGATTACGGGCTGTATTGCATGGCCGGCAATGTCAATGAATGGGTGGAGGATGTATACCGACCGCTCACCTATGAAGATTTTGATGAGTTCAATCCGTTCCGCGGCAATGTCTTTCAGACACTGATTACCGATGAAGAAGGAAATGTGGCCGAAAAAGACAGTCTCGGACGCCTCCGTTACCGCGATGTTACCGAAGCCGAAGCCATCAACCGCTGGAATTACAAAAAAGCCTACTATAAAAACTATAAAGACGGCGATTACGAATCGAGTTTGGTTGACGCC
>JAGDMB010000130.1 GCA_017860375.1 Bacteroidota bacterium
CGGAAAGACACGTGAGGGTAGCCAATATCGTGCTGGAAAAGGCAAAACGACTGGTAGAATGCGGACACGACGTGATGATTCTGCTGGATTCAATTACGCGCCTGGCACGTGCCTTCAACACCATTGCACCGGCTTCAGGAAAAGTGCTTTCAGGAGGTGTCGATTCAAATGCCCTCCAGCGTCCCAAACGGTTTTTCGGCGCAGCCAGGAACATTGAGAACGGCGGATCCCTTACGATTATTGCCACGGCACTTACCGATACAGGGTCAAAAATGGACGATGTAATATTTGAGGAATTCAAGGGAACCGGCAATATGGAGTTGCAGCTCGACCGCAAACTCTCCAACCGGCGTATTTATCCTTCCATCGATATTACGGCTTCCAGCACGCGCAGGGAAGACCTTCTGCTGGATAAGAATTTCCTTAACAAGATCTGGATCCTCCGGAAATACCTTACCGATATGAATTCGATCGAAGCAATGGAATTCCTGCGTGACAGGCTTGTTAAGACGGAATCGAATGAAGAATTTCTGATCTCCATGAACGGGGAATGAGAAGACAGGTAAGCGGTGATCGGTAAACAGTAATGATTGGAGTATTCTCCATTTTAATCCTACTAGAGGTTCAGGCATATCAAAGCATTGCCTGAACCTCTATTTTTTACCTCCCCATCGGTGGCTTCAATCTTATTTAAAATTAATCTGAATAAGCCGGAATGAGATTTTTCACATTTTAAAAACTCTGATTTATTGTATTTTTGTGGAATAATGGTAAAGAAATTGATAAAATACTAATTATAAGCAAGTTAAAATGACGACCAGTAAAAATTTCATCACCTGCGACGGCAATTATGCCGCATCGCACATTGCCTATATTTTCAGTGAAATTGCGGCTATCTACCCGATTACACCTTCTTCCACCATGGCGGAGAACATCGATGAGTGGTCTGCAAACGGCAAAAAGAACATGTTCGGTGAAGTAGTAAAAGTGGTAGAAATGCAATCCGAGGGAGGTGCTGCCGGAGCGGTGCACGGTTCTCTTCAGGCCGGGTCGCTTACCTCCACCTATACGGCATCGCAGGGTTTGCTGCTGATGATCCCGAATATGTACAAGATATCGGGGGAATTGCTTCCGGGGGTCTTTCATGTATCCGCACGCAGTCTTGCCGCCCAGGCCTTATCCATCTTCGGTGATCACAGTGATGTAATGAGTGTGCGTCATACAGGTTTTGCCTTGTTTGCCACAGGCAGTGTACAGGAAATTATGGATCTAGCGGCATTGCCTCATCTTGCTGCCATTAAATCAAGGGTTCCGTTTCTGCACTTCTTCGACGGATTCAGGACATCCGCTGAAATACAGAAGGTAGAAGTGCCGGCTATGGAAGATCTGGTGAATCTCCTTGATCAGAAAGCGCTGAAGGAATTCAGGGATCGTGCATTGAATCCCGAGAATCCGGTCCAGCGGGGTACTGCCCAGAATCCCGATATCTATTTCCAGACGCGCGAGGCTGCCAATAAGTTTTATGATGCCGTTCCCGATATTGTGGAGGATTATATGAAACAGCTGAGCAAAATTGCCGGTCGTGAATACAAGCTTTTCAATTATTACGGAGCTCCCGATGCGGAAGAGATCATCATCGCCATGGGCTCCGTCACCGATACGGCCCGCGAAGTGGTCGAATACCTTAATGCGCAGGGCAGGAAAACCGGCGTGGTGGTGGTCCATCTCTACCGTCCCTTTTCTGCCAAACATCTGCTGGAAGTCATACCCGCAACGGTTAAACGCATCGCCGTTCTGGATCGCACGAAAGAACCCGGGGCAACCGGCGAACCCTTGTATTTGGATGTACGCGACGTTTTTTATGGCCGTCCCAACGCACCCATGATCATCGGCGGGCGGTATGGCCTCAGTTCAAAAGACACAACGCCAATTCAGATGGTAGCGGTATTCGATAACCTGGCATCAAAAGAGCCGAAAAAGTACTTCACGGTCGGTATTGAGGATGACGTGACCTTCCTTTCCCTTCCCCTGAAACCGGAAATCAGCATTACCCCAAAGGGAACCTTTGAAGCCAAGTTTTATGGTATTGGTTCGGATGGTACCGTGGGTGCCAATAAAAATTCCATCAAGATCATCGGCGATTCCACCGATAAATATGCACAGGCCTATTTTGCCTACGATTCAAAGAAATCAGGAGGGGTTACCGTATCCCATCTGCGTTTTGGCGATAAGCCCATTATGGCACCTTACCTGGTCGTGACACCTGATTTTGTTGCCTGTCATGTGCCTGCCTATCTTGACAAATACGATATGCTCAAGGGACTTAAGAAAGGCGGTACTTTTCTGCTCAACAGCATCTGGGATGCGGAAGAAACAAAGAATAAACTTCCGGATGCCATGAAAAAATACATGGCCGAGAATCAGATACAGTTCTATATCATCAATGCCACCAATATTGCGGAAGGCATTGGTCTTGGCAACCGCACCAACTCCATCATGCAGTCTTCCTTCTTCAAGATATCCGAAGTCATACCGTTCGATAATGCACTTTCTGAAATGAAAAAGGCTATTATCAAGACCTTCGGCCGGAAAGGGGAGGAGATTGTTAACATGAACCTGTCCGCCATCACACGCGGTGCCGAAGTGGAAAAGGTGGAAGTACCTGCAGAATGGGCAAAGATTGAAATAAAACCCAAAATTGACAACCGCACTATCCCCGATTTTATAAAAAATGTCGTGGAACCGATCAATTTCATGAAAGGCGACGACATGAAAGTATCTGACTTTAACGGCCGCGAGGATGGCACATTCCCCTCCGGCACCTCGGAATATGAAAAACGGGGAATTGCGGTCAACATACCCGAATGGCAGTCCGACAAATGCATCCAGTGCAACCAGTGTTCCTACGTTTGTCCGCATGCCTGCATCCGGCCCTTCCTGATCGATGAGAACGAAATGAAAGGACTGCCAAAAGAAACGGTAACCCTGAAAACGATCGGTAAAGGATTCGAAAGCTATCAATACCGCATCCAGGTAAGTCCACTCGACTGCACCGGTTGCGGCGTATGTGCCGACATTTGTCCTTCGAAGGAAAAGTCACTCCTGATGAAGCCACTGGAAACCCAGCTGGATGAAGTTGATCGCTGGAATTATTTTTCGGAAAAGGTGGCCTATAAGGATTACCTTGTGGAAATTGATAAATCCGTTAAGAACAGCCAGTTTGCACGGCCTTTGTTCGAGTTCTCCGGAGCCTGCGGGGGATGCGGCGAAACGCCCTATATCAAACTGATCACCCAGTTGTTCGGTGACCGGATGATCGTAGGAAACGCCACAGGCTGTTCCTCCATATACGGAGGCTCAGCTCCATCCATGCCGTATTGCAAAAATAAGGATGGTAAAGGTCCTGCCTGGGCCAATTCTTTGTTTGAAGACAATGCAGAATATGCCCTGGGTATCGCCACCGGAGTCAATAAGCTGCGTGAGCGCATTGAACGGAAGATGAACGAAGCACTCAACGGAAGCGCAGTTTTATCGGAAACCACAAAAGAAGCTTTCCGTGAATGGCTGGCCGGGAAAAACAATGCGCAACTGTCAAAGGCTGCTTCTGCCAAAGTCCTGAAAGAACTGGTGAAGGAAAAGGACCCGGTAGCCAAAGAAATACTGGAGCTGAAAAATTACCTGGTGAAGAAGTCCGTATGGGCATTCGGCGGTGACGGCTGGGCCTATGATATTGGATACGGCGGACTCGACCATGTAGTGGCTTCGGGTGAAGATGTGAATATCCTTGTACTCGACACCGAAGTGTATTCCAATACCGGAGGTCAGGCATCAAAAGCCACTCCGATCGGAGCGGTGGCTAAATTTGCCGCCTCCGGCAAGAAAGTAAGGAAAAAGGACCTGGGCGCCATGGCCATGACTTACGGGTATGTGTATGTGACGCAGGTAGCCATGGGAGCAAGCCAGAACCAGTTTCTGAAAGCCCTCAGGGAAGCGGAAGCGTACCCCGGACCCTCGCTGGTTATTGCCTATTCACCCTGTATCAACCATGGCCTTCGCGAAGGTATGGATAAATCACAGGAACAGCAGAAAAAGGCTGTGGATGCGGGTTACTGGCATCTCTACCGGTTCAATCCCCTGCTTGAAAAAGAAGGAAAGAATCCGTTTGAACTCGATTCAAAAGAACCCGACTGGAGCAAATTCCAGGATTTCCTGAACAGCGAGGTACGGTATACCTCCCTAAAAAAGGCATTCCCGAAAGAATCAGCCGAACTGTTCGTGGCCGCTGAGGAAAATGCGAAATGGCGGTACAACAGTTACAAACGGCTGGCTTCCATGGTGTATTCCCAGCCGACGCAGGGATAGTGATGAACCATTTGAGCCTTAAAGGAACCTATTTTTGGCCAGATTTCTTGCAATAGACTACGGTCGAAAGAGAGCAGGGATTGCGGTAACCGACCCGCTCCGGATCATTGCCAACAGCCTTACGACGGTGATGACACAGGATCTTTTCCCCTTTCTGGAAAAATATTTTGCAGGTGAACCGGTGGATACCATTGTGGTGGGGTATCCCAGGCAGATGAACAATATGCCGTCCGAATCTGTTGTTTTTATTGATCCTTTTATCAAAAAGCTCCGAAAAACCTGGCCCGATAAAAAAGTGGTGTTGATGGATGAAAGGTTTACTTCGAAAATGGCGTTTCAGACCATGATAGACGGCGGAGTTAAGAAAAAGGACAGAAGAAATAAGGAATTGCTTGATGCCATAAGCGCTACAATTATTTTGCAATCCTATATGGATTCTATACAAAAATAAGTCACTTCCAAAATGATGTTGAAATGGTTTACCCGATAGTCGTATACGGTTCACCAATACTTAGAAAGAAGGCCCTTGAGATAAAGAAGGATTTCAAAGGACTGGGCACCCTTATTGCCGATATGTTTGAAACCATGTATAAATCGGATGGTATGGGTCTGGCTGCTCCCCAGATTGGTAAATCCCTGCGCCTTATTGTCATAGATGCGACTTCCATGGCCGAGGACGATCCTTCCATGAAGGATTTTAAAAAGGCCTTCATTAATCCCTGGATTGTAGAGGAAGAGGGAGAACCCTGGATTTTTAATGAAGGATGCCTGAGCCTTCCGAAGATCCGTGAAGATGTGCTGCGCAAACCGCGCATTCGCATACAGTACTATGATGAAAACTGGCAGTATTACGATGAGACTTATGAAGGGGTCAAAGCCCGGATCCTTCAACATGAATATGACCACCTCGATGGAATTCTTTTCATCGACCGTATATCACCGCTCCGTAAAAAACTCCTGCAGGGACGGCTGAACAACATCACCAAATGCAAGGTGGAGGTGGACTATAAAATAAAGGTGTTAAAGTAACAGGATACCTGGGATACTCCGACGGGATTTTCAATATCCGTAGGGTATTAAACTCAATGCAAGGGGTACTTCTTCATTATACTATCCGATTTCAGCAACAGATCAATATACTGTGCACGCTTGTAAACAAAAGGATCCCTGGTATTTTTATTCGATAGTTTTCCCCTGAAATCTTCCAGCTTTGCATATCCCTTTGATTCCATCCATTGCTGGATATCACTCAGGATGGTTTTAATGTATTCCACCTTGTTCTTGTAGATCGTACTTACCATCTGAACGCAATCGGCACCCGCCAACGTCATTTTTATCACGTCAGCACCGCTGTATATGCCTGTATTGCTGCATATAGAAGCAGAAATTGTGCCGTACAGCAAACCGGCAAAACGAAGACTCAGTTTATTGTCTTCGGGATTGCTCAGGTTAAATGGCGCATAATGCGCCTGTTTCTCAATGTCAATGTCGGGCTGGAAATGCCGGTTGAATAAAACAAATCCGTTGACCCCAAGCTGGTCCATCTGGGCTATAATATTCAACGGATTGGCATAGTATGGGCTCAGTTTAACACTTATGGGCAGCTTTACTTTTGATTTCAACGCTTTGATGATATCCAGCTGTTGCTTGTTGACCTCGTTTCCGTCAGTCTGTGTATCACGCGGAATATAAAAGAAATTAAACTCAAGCGCATCTACCCCCGTCTGCTCAAGCAATTGTGCATATTCGATCCAGGACTCGGTGTAAATGGCATTCAAACTGGCAATCATTGGAATCTTAACGCTTTCCTTGGCTTTGCGCACATTCATCAGGTGTTCTTCGGGGCCCGCATGGGCAATGGTCGGGAACAGTTTCACCATTTCCGCATTCCGTTCATTGTATTCTTCCAGTTCATCATCGAGCTGGGCCGCTTCAAGCTGAATTTGTTCCTCAAACAATGATTTGTAAACAATGGCAGCAGCACCCGCATCTTCAGCTCTTTTGAGCACGTCAGGATTGGTAACAAGATTACTGGCACCCAGAATTAAAGGGTTTTTCAATTCAATGCCCAGATATTTCGTTTTTAAATCAATCATGTTGGTTGTTTTATTGTTCGTTTTAAATTGATCCTTGTCAATCCTCCGCGAAGATAGCTAATAATATTCAAATTTGGTCAGGTGAAACGGTGCTGAAAAATATTTTTGTAACCCTGACCGGGTTTCAAACCCGGTCAGGGTTTTATTCATTTATCTTTTTTTCTTATCTTTCGTTGTCGTTAACCGCAATTCAATTCTATACGTATGGTATTCCTGCAACAGGTCCGAAAAATGCCGTTCCTGCGGATCGTGGTTCCATACCTGACCGGCCTTATTGCAGGCTATTGTCTTTTACCTATCGCTTCCATAAGGAACCTTGCGGGGGCCTGTGTCGCCCTGCTTGTGCTGCTGTTCATCCTGATTACCCTTAAATCCGTCAGGTACAGTCAATCCTGGTTTTCCGGAATTCTTGTTTCGCTTGTCCTCTTTCTGATGGGTTTTGTCAATATTCATGCGCACGGATACATAAAGGACC
>JAGDMB010000131.1 GCA_017860375.1 Bacteroidota bacterium
ACAGCGAAAGACAGAGCCCAGTTATCGTTAACACGCTGGTCACGGCTCATCCAGTAAACCACGGGACCTTTTCCCGGATTCCCGTCCTTTAGCTTCCGGATTCTCTTGGGATGTATCATGGTGAAGATAAGTTGTAGTTTTGGTTACAGTTCACAGTAAATGCCATCGTCCGACAGGTTCTTGCACGGATATCTCCAGCTCATGTGGGGTTCATCGATCAGCTTTTCCGATTCCATCGGACCCCATGTTCCGGCCGGATAACCGTAAATCGGTATGGCAGGATTTTTTTCCCATTCCCGGAGGATGGGATCCACGATGTCCCACGATTCCTCCACCGCGTCACCACGGGTGAACAGCGTGGAGTCCCCCTGCATGCAATCGAGAAGCAAACGCTGATAGGCTTCCGGAATCGAATGATCGGTCAGCTCGGAATAATGAAAATCCATATTGACATCCTGAACACGGAATCCAACCCCCGGGACTTTGACCCCGAATTTTAAAAGGATCCCTTCATCGGGCTGTATGCGTATCACAAGCTGATTGTCTGCGTTGGTCCGGTTCTCATCAAAACAGAAAAGCCTATGGGGTGTCGGTTTGAAATGGATAACGATCTCGGTAACGCGGGTAGGCAATCTTTTTCCGCTACGAATGAAAAAAGGAACGCCTCCCCAGCGCCAGTTCTCCACGAAAAGCTTCAGGGCCACAAAAGTTTCGGTGCGGGATTCCGGATTCACTCCCTCTTCATCACGGTATGACTTCATCCGCACACCCCGGACGGTCGATGCGGTATATTGTCCGCGAATGACACTTTTTTCGACCTCTTTTGAAGGAATGGGACGGATGGACTGCAGTACTTTCAGTGTTTCGTTCCGGATGGCATTGGAAGTGATAAGGGTGGGGGGCTCCATGGCAACCAGGGTCATCAGCTGGAGGAGATGGTTCTGGATCATATCGCGCAGGACGCCGGCTTTGTCATAATAACCACCGCGGTTTTCAATTCCCAGGCTTTCAGCCGAGGTAATCTCCACATGATGAATATAATTGCGGTTCCACAGGGGTTCAAAAATGCCGTTCGAGAATCGGGTGACCATCACGTTTTGCACGGTTTCTTTGCCGAGGTAATGATCAATGCGGTAAAGCTGACTTTCATCGAAACACGAATAGAGCGATTTGTGCAACTCACGGGCGGATCGCTGATCATAGCCCACGGGTTTTTCGATGATAAGCCTTTTCCATCCCGATGCCGAATTCGTGTTTATCTTTTGCATGGCAAGACTTTGGGCGATGGTGGCGTACAAATCAGGAGGAGTGGCCAGGTAATAAATGCAATTCCCGTCTATTCCGAATGCACTGGCGGTAGTTTCCATTTTTTCCTTCAATTTCCCGTAAGCCTGGGGCTGCGATGTGTCAAAGGAAACAAAATGCAGCATCCGCAGAAAATCATGTACGGATTCCTTTGGTAAATCCTTGCCGGCTTTTTCCTTTAATCCTTCCAGTGTCTTCTGCCTGAACTCTTCATCGGACATTCCGGCTCTTCCCGCGCCGACAATGGCGAAGGCTTCCGGCAATAACTTCTGCGTATGAAGCGCAAACAAGGCAGGGATCAGTTTTCGCCGGGTAAGATCGCCGGATGCTCCGAAAATGACCAGCAAATGATTTTCAGAAACTCTCATAGAAATACGTATAGTTTTATAAAAATACCCCAAATTCGTCAAATGAAGAAATCAATTAAAAAACTATTTTTGGTCTATCCGTAGCTTTATCATGGTAAAAAAGACACCGGTACTTTTTTTTCTCCTTTTTTCTGCCGGAATGCATTCCCTGCTCATGGCAGGCATGCATCCGCCGGCTGCAGGAGAATTCCGCCCGCCCTACACCGGGGATTCGCTGATCATTGCCGGAGGTGACACCCTTTATTCTTATCTGGTTGCTGCATCCAGGGGTGACAGTGCACAGGTACTGGCCTTCCTTAATGCCGGCGTAAGGGTGGATACCACTACCTGGGAAGGGACTACCGCTATTGCGTATGCGGTGCAGAATGGTCATTCGGGTACCGTGACGGTATTGGTGGAAAACGGGGCGGATCTGAAACGGAAGGACATTAACGGGAACAGTCCTCTTATACTGGCGGTGCAGAGTGGAAACCTGATGATTTCAGAATACCTTATCCGGAAAGGAGCGGATATAAATACCGGCAATAAAAAGGGCATCACACCCCTGATGGTTGCTGCTGCCATTGACAGCTTTGCCCTCGCCGATATGCTGTTGTATTACGGGGCCGATGTCTTAAAGACGGACAAGAACGGAACTTCTGCCCTGATGGTCGCCACGCTTAATGGAAATTATGAACTGGTATATGCCCTGCTTGTGGAAGGTGCGGATGCAAATGTGCAGGATAAGAAAGGCTATGCCCCCCTTCATGCAGCTGTCTGGTATGGATACTGGGATATTGCGGATTTGCTCCTTTGGTATGGAGCGGATCCCGGCATTACCGCGCTGAATGGGTATCCTCCGCTTGGGGTAGCTGTTGAAGCGGATGATCTGTATGCCACTGAATTATTGGCAAAGGCAGGAGCCGACCTGAACCACCGGATCAGCTTTTCACAAAATCCGCTCTCCATTGCGATTGAAAAAAGGAACGATTCCATCCAACAGTTCCTTCGTCAAAATAAAGCCCGGTTCAACGCATGGCCAAGCATCAGCAAATTTGCATTCGGCACCGAAATAAACTGGAATACCGACGATTACCGGTGGAGCTTTATGGCCGGGGTGATCGAAAAGAAATACAACCTGGACCTTTCGGTTGGCTGGGGATTCAGGCCATCGGTCATCCGGGTGCTGGAAGCTGAGAATGAGCCGATATCCTTTCAATACTGGGAAAACAGGGGATTTCTGTTTCTTTCCCTTGACAAATCTGTTTTTTTGCTTCACGGCAAGGGTGATATTCAGGCGGGATTCTATGGGGGAATAAAGGGGATTTATACGTACGGAAGGTACCGGGGTGCGATGACGCGACCCGATGACAGGCTGATAGCAGCGCCCGGACTGGGTTTCGTTGTGGAGGGCAGAACGGTGCGCTATGCCATCGGGTATGAATACATGAACCTCGATCTGTATAAATTCAGCAACCACCGGGTGAATATTTCGCTGAATTTCATGCTGAGCCGGAAAAAGAATAATTTCAATCCCGTTTTCATAAACTGGTAGGATTATGTTGAACCTCCGATTATCATTGATCCTTATCGCACTGGTGGCCATTCTGTTGCCAGCCTGCGATCAGAAAGTATTTACCGGTACGGTGGAATGTGCGGATTGCTATCAGGAAAAACCGGATGCCTATTTTCTTTATGTGTACCTGACGTTTAATGACAGCATCACCGAAATTCCGCTCGTGTTGTACGACGGGGATATCGAAAACCATGATACTGTATATGCTGATACGGCGCGGGCTGAGGATGATTTTCCCTATCTATTCGACATCGATGTCAAAATTGACAGGGAGTATTCCATGAGCGCTGAATACCGATTTGGCGGGAAAACGCTTTATGCGGTTGACGGAACAAAACTCAGAACCAGACTCGTGACCGAAAGCTGTGATCTGGATTGCTATGTGGTCGATGATAATGCCATGGACCTTGAAATAAAGGATGAATTCCTGGAAAAGTAAATATTGAACCATGAACCGTGATCAGTGAACCGTGAACAGTGAACCGTGAACTGTCAACAGTGAACCGTGAACCGTGAACTATCAACAGTGAACCGTGATCAGTGAACCGTGAAGAAATGGACCTTAACTATCATTCAAAATTACTCGAAGCGGCGGTTACAGAATTCTCCCGCCTGCCGGGCATCGGAAGAAAAACCGCTCTTCGCCTGGTATTGCATTTGCTGAAACAGGAAAAGGAAACTGCCGAGGCATTGGGAAACTCAATTATAAAGCTTTGCAACGAAGTCAGGCAATGCACTATCTGCATGAATATTAGCGATCATGAGACCTGTCCTATTTGCATGGATTCCTCCCGTGATCATTCCATTATATGCGTGGTAGAAAGCATACGCGATATTCTCGTGATTGAAAACACCCGGCAGTTTAAAGGGCTGTATCACGTCCTTGGCGGAATCATATCACCCATGGACGGCATCGGACCAGGCGACCTTACCATATCCGCCCTTGAGGCAAGGATAAAGCAGGGAGGGGTGAAGGAATTGATCCTTGCGTTAAGCGCAACCCTGGAAGGCGATACCACTAATTTTTATCTTTACCGTAAATTTCATTCCGCTGACCTGGTCATGACTACCCTGGCCAGGGGCGTCTCTGTGGGCGATGAACTCGAATATACCGACGAAATTACCCTCGGGCGTTCCATCCTGAACCGGATCGTGTTTGAGGTCAGGAATGATAAAGGATAAACAGGGAGCCGGTTACCGGGAAACAGGCTGCCAGAAGCCGGAAACCAGGCGCCAATCAGACTCTCAGCTGATTCTTCAGGTAAATGCGCGCAGCAATCGCTGATCCTACAATCCCGGCATTGTTTTGCAGTATGGCTGGTTCCACCCTGGCCCGCAAGGTTAGTTTATGCCTGAAATTATCCATTTTTTTGCTTATGCCGCCGCCGATGATGATCATTTCGGGCCAGAATAGGTTTTCCATCGCAGTGAGATAGGTATTGAACCGTTCACCCCACGCATCCCATTCCAGTGCATCGCGTTTCCGGGCTGCATCCGAAGCAGAATATTCAGCATCTTCCGGTTGTTCCTTTAGAAAAATATGACCCAGCTCGGTATTGGGAAAGAGTTTACCATTGATAAAAAGTGCACTGCCTATGCCTGTTCCGACCGTGACCAACAGGATCGATCCCTTAAAACCCGTGCCTGCACCAAATTTGATTTCCGCAAGACCGGCAGCATCGGCATCATTTAATAGCCAGACAGGCAATCCGGTTTCCTTGGAGAACAATTTGCGTCCATTCGTTCCAATCCACGATTTATCAATATTGGACGCAGTGCGTATAATGCCATTCTGAACGACAGCCGGAAAACCACAACCAATGGCTCCTTTCCACCGGAAATGCCGTACATGCTGCGTAATAATGCTGGCAATTGCTTCCGGAGTGGACTGTTCCGGTGTGGGGATCCGGTGCTTTTCAGCCAGCAATTTACCTGTTTTTGCATCTACCGGGGCTGCTTTGATTCCGGAACCGCCAATATCCATGCCGAGAATGGTCTTTAGTTTCATAGTATCGCATTACGTAGTTAATAGTATGGTTGCATTAAACCGTTCCAAAGTAAAATGTAAAACAAAGAAATGAAAAAAAAACCATCCCTGTAAAAAAGAATTTCCACATTTCCCTGCCTGTTGATAAAAATTCTTAAAGTTAAACGTTGTATTCCTGCAAATTAAATATATTGCCTGTACTTAATAAATAAATCCATTTCCGGCCATGGAAAAACATATTCAATATTTATTGAATACCAATCTCAGGATCATCATCCCCGATTTTGGCGCTTTTATTATCCGGCAAAAAGAACCCCTGGTCATTGTTTTTAATGAGCTGCTGCGCTATAACGACGGTCTATTGATCGATTACATTGCCCGGCACGAGAATATCGAAAAGGACATGGCGAAGCATCAGGTTACGGAATATGCTGAAAACCTTATGAAAACCCTCGAAAGCAGCAAAGAAGTCAAACTGGAAGGTATCGGCATATTGCGCAGGACAGGTGAGGATAAAATTGAATTTGTTCAGGCCGGTAAAGATGTTCCCAAAAGAAGTCCAAAGAAGGTACCGGAAAAGAAAACGAATGTACCTCCTGCTGATAAAACCGTGACATTCGAATTAATACCGGAAAATACAGGGTCTGCAGCAAAAACTGCCAACGAAATCAAAGCCCGGAAAGGCCGGAAGCAAACTGAAAAACCACAAAAGGCCGAAACCCTGCCTAAAGCTTCAAAGGACGCTGAAAAAAAGCCACAGACAACGGATAAGAAATTACAGGAGGATAAAATAGTTCCCGGTAAACCGGCAGAAGAAGTTGCCGCCCAGGCCATAAAGGAAACTCCTGTTATAAAGGCTGAAGCAAAAGTTCCTAAGCCTCCTGTTGCCAGACAGGCCATGACCATACCTCCTGCCAGGCAGGTTCCCGAGAAAACAAGAAAAAGACAACAGATCCTGTGGATCCTTCTCGTAGTTGCTGCCATAATCCTTATTAACGTTTGGATAATTTTTCATACCCAGATCAGGACCATGTTTGGCGGCAAACTGGTTGCGGATACACTGGGCCTGGTTGTTGAGCCGGACACGATGGCAGAACAGGCCGTCATGGCCGACAGTTTTTATGCGCCGCAGGAACTGCCGGATGATAATCTGAGTGCCGGAGGAGAAATCGTAGCGCCGAAAACGCCTGTTGAAACGGAAAAATTACCGGTATCGGGTGAAAAAAAATACTACATAGTGGCCGGGTGCTTCGGTGATGAAGCCAATGCGGATGCGATGGTTCAGTCATTGATACAAAAAGGATTTCCGGCTCAGAAATACGGTAAAAGAGGAAACCTTCATTGTGTTAGTTATTCTTCCTTCAAAAACAGGGATAAGGCGATCACCGAACTGGAAAAAATCAGGAAAGAAGAAGATCCGGATGCCTGGCTGAATGAATACTAATGTGCGGATGAACAGGCGGAAAAATTGGGTGGTCATGGCCCTGGCAATTGTTTTTCTGCCAGCCATGGCGCAGCGTCCGTATATTATGGTGGATCAGTTTGGCTACCGGCCTGCGGATGAAAAGATTGCAGTACTTGCGGATCCCCTGGAAGGATTCAATGCAGCGGATCATTACGTGCCGGGTGAATGGTTGCAGGTAAGAATACCGGCCTGCGGATGAAAAGATTGCAGTACTTGCGGATCCCCTGGAAGGTTTTAATGCAGAGGATCATTATGTGCCGGGTGAATGGTTGCAGGTAAGAAGACTGGAGGATAATGGCGTAATGTTTTCAGGCCAACCGGTCCCCTGGAATGACGGCAAAATGCAGGAAACCTCAGGAGACAGGGGATGGTGGTTCGATTTCTCGGCGGTATCCGATCCGGGGCAATACTATATCTATGACGAACGGAATCGTTGCAGTTCCTATCCCTTTTCGGTTGCCGGTGATGTGTATTCCG
>JAGDMB010000132.1 GCA_017860375.1 Bacteroidota bacterium
TTCGTGCATCTCCTTCACGACCCGAACGCAAAAGCCATCTGGGGCTTTCAGGCAGAAACAACACTCCCAGAAAGAAAAGCAGGGATGGAGCCATGCCCAATCCAAACATCCATCGCCAGGCTTCCGTTCCGGTATCGCGCAAAAGAAAGTTTTCCAGGTGGGTAAAGACCTGTCCAAGCACTATGGTGAGCTGGTTAATGGCCACCAGGCGGCCTCTGACCTCAGGAGGCGATATTTCCGCAATATACATCGGGGATAAAACGGAAGCCATTCCGACGCCTATACCTGCAACAAAACGTGAGGTTATAAAAAAGCCAAGGCCGGGAGCCACGCTCATGGAAAGGGAAGAAAGGAAGAACAGGGCCGCTGCCGTCAGCAGGCCGGGCTTTCTTCCGTATCGGTCTGCAACATTTCCGGCTATCACGCACCCCAGCATGCATCCCAATGCAAGCGATCCTGTGGTGAAACCTTCCCAATACGCGTCAAGTCCAAATTGTTCGCGAAGAAAGGGAAGTCCTCCGGTAATTACGGCAAAGTCAAATCCAAAGAGATATCCCCCCATGGCCGAGACGATGGAAATGCCGATTAAAAATCCCCAGTTGAATTTTATCCGCACAGTTTGGTCTTTATTGAATTTTCCGGGTCAACACGTTATGAATAGAACCTGTTCAAACACATGTAGAAATAAAGTAAATCAAAAACCGCAGAGACTAAATAATTACCTGATCCAGTTACAGCATCCACAATCTGATAATTCATTTAATGGCTCTGCGGTTTTATCAAACCTTCACCCAATGTGTATTAACTATCGAAGAACAATTTTCCTTAATACGGAACTTGATCCGTCAGAAACTCTAACCAGATAAATACTTGAAGGCATTCCGGTAATGTCAATGGCAACTGTGCCCGCTGCATTTTCGATTTTCTTCACTACCCGCCCTGAGATATCCATTAACTCGATCTGTGTTTTTGACTGGAAGAAGGAACAGTCAACATACAGCATTCCGTTACTCGGATTGGGATAGATCAAAAGATTCTGATTCTGCACTTCATCGATTCCGGAATACTCAGGAAGACCCAGGTCATTCAGCGGTTCAGGTTCGCATACACCGTATTTAAAGGCAACAATGGTATCGGGATCGTCTGGGTTGATAACAAAAATCCTTTGTATATCCCACGCCACGTTGCAGGGAGCAGGAACATTTTCGGCCGTACTCCAGTCGTCGGTAGGTGCAAAATACCATCCGGGACAATCCGCGAGCAAATCCGGATCATCGGCTTCATTACCGGCAAAGAAACCCAATTCATATTCAAAGGTGTACCGGAAAATATTGGGAGCAATGGAATCCATCGTAAAGAAGGTCCAGTCTCCTTTGCCGGGTTCTGTCGGAGGAGTCCAGTGTCCGGTCAGGTACATCACGCTGGGATCATAACTTTGCAGATCGGTTGTATCCCTCATATCGCAAATGATGGTGATGGAAATTAAATCCTGAGCGGATGCCAGTCCTGATTTGCCTATCAGGATCAAAAACATAAAGGCAATAAAAGCCAAAGTGTTACATTTTTTCATAGTTTAATTGTTAAGAGTTAATAATTATTAAGCATGAATAGATTCATAAAAAACACAAGAAACTTCAATCGTGAACAGAGCAGAAATCCTTCAGGGAGACTCTTAAACCCCTGCCCTGTCTCACGAAAACGGGCAGGGGATAATAAAATTCCGCTAATATCCCGGATTCTGTATGATTATACCTTCACCTTCAATTATGACGCTGGCAGGTATCGGGAAAAGCGTATCGGCAGCACTGGCGCCCGTTGCTCCTCTTTCAAGGGCAAATTCAATGTATTTGCCGTTGCGGACCAGATCCTGGCGGCGGCTCCCCTCGCAATAAAGTTCCCGGCCCCGTTCCATCAAAAGGGAATCTTTCAGGACTGCCTGACTGGGGATGGATACATTGTCCCAGTCTGGCAGGCCCGCTCTTTCCCTTATGACGTTTACATATTGAAAAGCTTCGGCAGGACCTCTCTGGTTGTTAATGGCTTCGGCCAGTGACAACAACACTTCTGCATACCGGAAGACCACCATGTCCATCGTAAAAGCGGGTCCTACATCACCCGTGGGAATCGATGTATATTTCATGGGTATTGCTCCCAGCATCGGACCTGGATTAGCCTGATTCCGTATCTTGTTTTTATCACTTGTGTATTCCGAGATGATTGTGTTTCTCCGCAAATCGGCGGTATCAAACCGGTTGAAATGCGACCAGGGCATCCAGAAACCGTACCATCCGTTTATGTCGGTATCTACCAATGTATTGCCGGCATACCCTGTGGCATATTCACCCGGAAAAATAGGTGCCAGCCAGTAATTGGGCGATGCGGAATTGGCAGGCAAAGCATAGATAACTTCGTGATTTTTAGAATTGTTGAATACGTCTGCGTAATTGGGCAGTATATCATAATAATTCAGGGCCATGATGTCCTTTGCTGCAGCCTCTGCCTTATCCCACTGCCTGTTATGCATGTAAAGTTTCAACAACAACATCCTGGCGACATTTTTTGAAACTCTGCCCCAGTTTCCGGGATCGTCGTTGTAGCTCTCCGGAAAACTCGTACTGGAAATGGCCAATGCTTCTTTCAGATCCGTTTCAATCTGCTGGCAATATTCTTCTGTACTGGGTCTTGGTATTATGGTGGTATCCGTCAGTGTGGCGGGATCCAACCGGACATTCACCGGACCAAAGAAATCGTACAATACATACATCAGCCAGGCTCGCAGTACTTTTGCTTCCGCAAGGTATTTGTCCCTTAAAACCTGGGAAACTTCCGTGGCCTTCGGGATCATATCAATGACTTCGGTGGCCCTTGCCACGAAACGAATTTTAGGATAGGTGGGTTCATTCGGATTACTTCCTGTAGTCACGTAGGTCGAAGCGCCCCAGGTAAAATTCACAAGATTGGCATCCCAGGCAGGATTTACATACAACTCATCCGTTGTGATCATGCTGCGGGTTACATAGGTTTTCATGTCAATGTTGTACAGGGAAGCATACCATGTATCCACACCCTGATCGGTGGTACCCCAGTTAGTGGAAAATGAATTATACAAAGCGATTACCGCATTGTTCAGATCTTCATCCGTCTTGAAGAAATTATCCGGGGTGAGGTCACTGTATATGACAGGTTCAAGCGCATCTTCACAGCTAATGGCAGACAGCATGACTGCGCAGGCAGTGAACAGGTATATAAGATGTTTTACAGATTTCATACTTTTTTTTATTAAGCGTTAAATTAAAATGCCACACTCACACCAATGGTTGTTGAAAGCGCTTGCGGATAAGGATTCACATCATCCAGTTCGGGATCAATTCCTTTGTATTTGGTGAACACATAAAGATTCTGCACATCTGCATAAATCCTGATGGAAGAAAGATGTATACGGGACATCCAGGTTTGGGGAAGACTGTAGCCCAGCGTAATGTTCTTTAACCTGACGAAGCCTGCATCCATCAACCAGAAATCAGTATTCTCCGACTGATTATCGTTTACCGGTGCCGGATTGCTTCCATTATAGGGATTGCTGTTTTGCGACAGTCCCGGATAGATTCCTTCCGGGTTGTCACTTGACCAGACATCTTTAATATCCGTGATGGTATTGTATGGATAAATATCATCCGATATTCCCGTAGGATTCAGGAAGCTGCGGTATCCGTTGAACGCTTTTCTTCCAAACAAGCCATAGATATAAACTGTCAGGTCTATGCCTTTGTATTTGAAGATGTTGTTAAAACCAAGACTCCAGTTGGAAATACCGTCATCGAGCATCACCACGTCTTCTCCATCCAGGAGTCCGTCTTCATTAATATCCACGTATTTAACGTTTCCCAGTTGAGGATTTGAGGTCATATTGATTGCATATCCGAGGGTATCGTCCATTGATGTTATAAGCCCGTCTGTTTTCCATCCGTAAATGGCATATACCGGGTCATCTTCCTCGATATACGAAGCAAGGGCTACCTGTGGATTTCTTTCAAGCCAGTTCAGGTCATATTTGGATAAAGTTACATCGGTTAACCACGTAAAAGTGCCCACAAGGTTTTTCGATGACAGGGTCAATTCCCATCCTTTGCTGCGCTGGCTGCCGACATTATCAGCAATGCGGCCCACAGGAGAGTTCGAAGGAAGGGTATTGTAACTTAACAGATCTTTCTTGGTTTTAATGTAATAATCGGCCACAAGTGAAAGCCTGTTTTTAAAGAGACCCAGATCCAATCCGATATTGGCAATGATGTCAGTTTCCCAGGTAAGGTCGGGATTTTCGAGCTGCGAAAGGGCGACTCCCGGGTAGGATGTTGAACCGATGAGGAAGGGATATCCTGTTCCGTATAATTTCCATGGATTGTTGCCAATATTGCCTTCATTGCCTGCCGTACCGTACCCCAACCGCAATTTCAAATCGGACAGGGCATCAAAGCCTTTCATGAAGTTTTCTTTGCTGATCCTCCATCCCGCAGAAATCCCGGGAAAGAATCCCCACTTTTTATTTTCCGCAAACCGGCTGCTGCCATCACGTCGTCCGACAAACGAGAAAAGATACTTTTCCTGCAGCGAATAATTCACCCTGAAAAACTGGGATATCTTGGTGGTTTCGTAACGCGAGGAATTCATCTGGTCCTGGACATCGTCCGAAGCTATTTCTATGTTATGGTATGAGAAAGCGTCGGTGAAGAAATCCACGGCCTGCAATCCGAATCCTTCATTTATGGATTTATAATACCCTGCTCCCAGCAATACGGTGAGGCTGTTTGCTCCGAATATCCGGTTATAGGTCAGGTAACCCTCGGTACTGTAGTTGTCAATTTTATTGTTGAGCAGCTGGGCCATGCCATTTGGAAGCTGAACATTCTGAACGGTTTTCGGCAGGTAGAAGCTGCGGATGGAAGATTGTTTATCAATTCCACCGACAATATTCATTTTCAGACCTTTCAGAATTTCTAATTCCAGGTTAGGCGTAATAAAGAAACGGTTATTCTTGTTATAATCATTTATAATCAGGAAAGCAGCCGGATTGGTTATTTTCGGGTCGAAGGTTTTGGAATAGTTGCCAAAATCATCGTATACCGTCACTGTCGGGCTGAACACATACGCTGCCTGGAGCATATTATATTTTTCAGGACCGCCCGAGTTAGCACCTGTAGAAGCGTTATTGGCATTAATCTGGCTGAAAGTCATGTTTACACCGAGCTTGAGTCTTTTTATGATCTGCTGTTCAAAGTTCACTCTTCCCGTGTATCGCTGGAAAGTTGAATTTTCCAACAGGGCATCGTTTCCAAAATAATTGAAGGAGGCAAACAGCTTGGAAACTTCATTTCCGGATGTCAACGATATATTATGCTCGTTGATTTTACCATTTCGCATCATAAGGTCAAGCCAGTCGGTATTTGTGGTGGTGGTATCGATGGTCTCCTGGGAGAAAAAGAGGTCCGGAGGAGTGGACACCTTGGTTCCATAAGGAGCATTCTGCCTTGAAAGGAGGAACTGGTCCATCTCAAAACGGTTATGCTGAATCATAAAATCCTTTGATTCCAACAGATTAAAATAATCCTTTGGTTTTTGAACCGTATAGCTTCCCCTGTATTCCACATTCACTTTGCCGGCTTTCCCTTTCTTGGTGGTGATAAGGATTACCCCGTCCGAAGCCGCTGAACCATAAATGGCGGCAGCGCTGGCATCTTTCAGAACGTCAATGGATTCAATATCCGAAGGGTTTATGCTGCTGAGGGGATCTCTGTCTACTCCGCCTGAATATCCGAGTTCACTGTCCATGATCCCGCTCTCAATATTATCATTGTTGGTGATCGGAACCCCATCTATAACATACAGGGGATTGCTTCCTCCCCTTACGGTAATATCATAACTTCCTCCCGGCTGGGCACTGCCAAGGGTCATCACCATACCTGCGACCCTGCCCTGCAGCATATTGTCTACAGAAGTAGTGGCCGCGATTGGTATATCTTTGGTTTTTACACTCCCAACCGCACCGGTAAGATCCACTTTGCGGACGGTTCCGTATCCGACCACGACAACTTCTTGTAACGATTCAATGGTTTCAGTCAGCGTAATGCTGATGTTTGTCTTGCCGCCCACTTCGACTTCTTCGGAAAGATATCCGACAAAGGAAAAAACAAGTTCGGAAGACGGTCCGGCAACGGTAAGGGAGTAATTTCCGTTCAGGTCGGTAATGGTTCCGTTCATCGTGCCTTTTTCCAGTACATTGACTCCCGGAAGAGGTTCATTGTTCATTGCCGTTGTTACTTTTCCCGTGATTTTTACTCCTTGTTGTGCAGGAGCACTGGGGGTAATGACAACCAGGTTGTTTTCGAGGACGGTGAATTTCATGTTGGTTTCAACCCTTAATTTATCCAGAACCTCATCCAGGTTTTTGTTTTCAAGGTTCATGGTGATGGTTTTCCCCTGGACAACATCATTGATGTATAGAAAGCGTACATCGGATTGCCGTTCAATTTCATGAAAAACCTGGGCCATGGGTGCATTTTTCATGTCGAGTGTGATCTCGGTGGTCTGGGAGAAACTGCTGGCAAAGGTCTGAAAGGCGCCCAGAACAATCAATAGGAAGGTCAGTTTCATGGTTCGTACGATTTTTTTCGGGCATTTATAAATTATGCCTCTGGTTAAAGGTTTATTCATACATTTGTCGGGTTAAGAGTTAATACTTCATTAATTCTGATTTTCAGGCTGGTGAATGTTGCCGCATTTGCCAGCCTTTTTGCATGTT
>JAGDMB010000133.1 GCA_017860375.1 Bacteroidota bacterium
GATAATGAGGCATTTCAAACCTGCGTTAATAGCACCCCATTATAAAACAGGACATAATTTGGGTTTCAATCTCTGCCGTTCCATACGGCAACCTATTGAATAACTCTAAGCATTAGGTGGGCCCCAGGAGGAATGACCATAAGGCGCATTTGCGTCAGGATGGAACATCTCTCGTGCAGATGGGATTTGATATGTAAAGGTAAATTTTTTATTGAGGCAAGCTAAAGAAATCGGTACTTTTTTAGGTTTTTGGTTTCCTGCGTGTTTAGGGTATCCCACCGGATAAGCCGCGAATCTTGTGCACAAAAAAAAGGTCAGAGTTATGCGAAACTCGGTCCTTTTTGTGACCCCGGCGGGAACGAATTCAAACCATTTTATGGCTGATTTGAAGAAAATCAATACTTTAGAGGAATTAAAATATAATAATAAGCAAGATGTCTACCTTACAATGACCAGATAATCAGTGAAACCTGCAAGTTATTTCAACCATACAAAGCATATAATGAAAAAATCACTGCTAATGAACTGCTTCATAATTTTTGCCCGGGCTATACCAATCATTCTGGGGATTATTTTCATCACCTCCTGCAAAACAAAGGACGCAGAAACGCAAATAAGCGGCGAGCTCAGGCAATGGCACAAAGTTACGCTGACTGTAAACGGTCCTTTTGCGAATGAATCGGATACTTCACCAAATCCTTTTCTGGATTACCGGATGACTGTTGCTTTCACGCATGAATCGGGGTCTCCCGGTTATCGTGTTCCGGGTTACTTCGCAGCGGATGGTAATTCCGCAAATTCTTCCGCGACTTCAGGCAATAAATGGCGCGCACATCTGTCACCCGACAAACCGGGGCGATGGAACTATGAAGTTTCAATAGTTGCCGGAAAATATGTTGCTGTGGATGAAATTCCAGCCGGCGAGGCCAGATCTGTTTACCGGGTTAAAGGCAATTTTGACATTATGCCAACCAACAAGTCGGGTCGCGACTTTCGTGGTAAAGGCCGGTTACAATATGTGGGTGAGCGTTACCTGCAGTTTGCCGGTACGAAAGAATATTTCCTCAAGGCGGGAGCAGATTCTCCGGAAAATCTGCTGGCATATGAAGATTTTGACGGCACTTATGCAAACAAAAGGGCAAATTTAATTCGGGATAATGAAGCCGCAACTTCTCCTCTAAAAACCTGGCATTTGCATATCTCCGATTGGCATCCTGGCGACCCAACGTGGAAAGATGGAAAAGGAAAGGGAATCATTGGGGCGTTTAACTATCTTGCAGGCAAAGGCTGTAATTCCTTTTCATTCCTAACATACAATGCAGGCGGCGACGGAGATGATGTCTGGCCCTTTATCCAGCGCGATGACAAATTGCATTATGATTGTTCCAAACTCGACCAATGGCAGATTGTATTTGACCATGCTCAGAAACTTGGTCTTTATCTGCACTTTAAACTTCAGGAAACTGAAAATGATGACCATGTTAATGGTGATCTTACCTGTGTTCCGGCATCATTGGACGGCGGCAATCTGGGTATAGAACGTAAACTGTACCTGCGGGAGTTGATTGCCCGTTACGCATACGAACTTGCTTTGAACTGGAATCTCGGGGAAGAGAACACTCAGAATCCTGAACAACAAAGGGCAATGGCACACTATATTCATGACACTGATCCCTACATTCATCACCTGGTGATTCATACCTTTCCTGATTGGCAGGATCGGGTTTATAACCGGTTGTTGGGAGATTCATCGGTGCTTACGGGCGCTTCATTGCAAAACAGCTGGTCAACCGATCATCAAAGAATACTTCATTGGCTGAATGAATCGGAAAAAATGGGTAAAAGTTGGGTTGTTGCCAACGATGAGCAGAATCCACATTATACAGGAGTACCACCTGATTCAGGGTACGAATCTTTTAGCGGAATTGCCAGACCGGAAAAAGGAACCGGTCCTTATACCATACATGATATACGTAAATATGTTCTTTGGGGTACACTGCTGGCAGGCGGTGGAGGTGTTGAATATTACTTTGGCTACACACTGCCACAAAATGATCTGGGATGTGAAGACTGGCGAAGTCGTGACAAGAGTTGGGAATATTGTCGAATTGCCCTTGATTTCTTTTATAATAATGAAATTCCGTTCTGGGAAATGAGAAATGCGGATAGCCTGGTAGGAAACAAGGATAACAACAATTCAAAGTATTGTTTCGCCAAGCCCGGTGCGGTATATGTAGTTTACTTGCCCAGGGGTGGTACAACAGAACTTGATTTGGGTCATGACACTATATCTTTCCGTGTTCTTTGGTTCAATCCACGCAAAGGGGGCATGCTGCAAGATGGCAACATAAAAAAAGTAATGGGTTCTGGTAAGACTTCTCTGGGTAAACCTCCTTCGGAGCCTGACGATGATTGGATTATTCTGGTAAAGAAGTAGGTATTTTTCGGAATGCGCTGATTCGCTGATAATGTTAAAATTATTTGCATATGCAAGGTTAATTGCAAATATCGGAGACGTTTACGATTCTCCTTGAATATTTTAATAAAAGTGTCAATATATTTCAGGACAAGACATTCATACGAAACCGAGGACTGGAGAAGGTATCACCAAAGTGTATATTTATAGTTCTTTCGAATGTTTTGATCTTTACTGATTAAGTATGAATTATTTATGTAAGCATCTGCCACTATGATCCTATCAAATGGATCACGGGTGAAATCCAAATGAATCGCCTGGCTCACTATTCTTTCAATACTATTATTGCTAATAACCAATCCAATTTCATCTATCAGTGCATCAATAATCATATCCGGATGCTGATTAATTCTGCCTATTTCATTCAAATATTTCATTTCAAGCCTTACCCAATGAGAAATACATACCTGGTTATCGTTGATAAGCCTTAATACCTTTGGTCTAAAGAGATCAAGCCTCCCGGAATACAACCAAATTGCTACATGGGTATCAAGAAATATCAAGCTTTCCATTCCTTTTCCCAATTGTTGTTAATTATTTCATCGGGTTTACAATTTAGGATATCCCTCTTTTTTAGATTATCAAGTTTTGATTTTGATGGTTCTACAATAATTTTAAGAATCTTATTCTTTCTTTTTACTTCAATTGGTTTCCCTGTTTGGATAACCTGGTCAAGTAAATTGTATAAGTTCTCTCTTAATTTTGAAGGAGTTATCATGTTGCAAGTATTTAATGCAAATATACTAAAACGTACAATAATATTACAAAATATCGTACGCTATTTAATAAAATTATTCTTCTCATCTGATTTTAATGTAAGGGGTAAGGGGGTATAGTGTAAAAACCGGATGTATTGACCACCTTTAGTTGAGGAAAGTCAATTTAGCAAATAACTTGTTGACAAGAATTTAGTTATTGAATTGTATGGTCACGATATTCCGGCCGATACTGGTTATAAGCATTGATTTTTCCACTTAATCCACGAGTATGCAGAGGTTTCGAATGTCAGTAGTGCAAAATTATACCTATAACACGCTTTAATTTACCATAAAAATCAGCGATCCCCGTCACTACTGGATTTAGCCACACTACTTCACAGAATCACATCATCGGGATGAATTTTTCGCCTCTCTAATGCATAAAAATAAAAGCAATAACCGAAGGGTTGTCTCATCATTTATGACCCCGGCGGGATGACTCGCTCGCACGAAGGCCATCCCGTAAGGCCGCTCTAGATCCCGCCGGGGTATATAATGCGAAAAGGCTGCCAAAAGGCTGCCCAAAAATATTTGTGGCCCCGGCGGGATTATTCGCTTCGCTCATGATCCGCAATAAAAAGAGTTCCACAAGCCTAATGATGTCGCAGCAGAGCTGCTATCATTTTTTCTTTCATCCACGGAAATAAGCCAGGATGGCTTATTCCGTTCCTGAAACAAAAAATGCCGCTAAAAGCGGCATCATTAGTCTTGTGACCCAGAGGGGAACGAATTCAAACCAATTTATGGATGATTTACAGAAAATCAATGCATTAAGAGGAATCTTACAGGCAGCATAAGAATTAATTTTTCAATTTGTTGTGACAAAGAAGGCAGGAAGCCAATATTGGGGAAAATGGTATCAATAATCAATTTTCAATGGTTTATTTTGACTACTGGATCTGATAGATAATTACTTGTCAATAAGTTATTTGTTAAAATAAAATTATTTCCTGTGAAAGGTATTTAAACCTTCGATTTTTGCGAAAGCATACTATCTTTTCTATTTCTGGTCGGCAATTTTTTTATATTTAGCAGCCTCTTCAGGTAAATCCATTTTATATAGATAATTACTTAACAGATAATAATCTTCTGCAAGCATCAAATGGTCCTGTTTTATAAGCTTTTTGAATAAGGCAATTGCCAATGGTTTATTACCTGCATCCAATGCTTTCTGAATATGAATCAGCTCAACAAAATCATACTTCATATTTAACGTGCGCTGCGGATTGATATTTACAAATTCAGGATAATTAGTCACTTTTCTGAATTGCCTTGCCCTGCTTAAAAGAACAGGGGCTGAAGCATTTCCTTTATTGTCGATGTGCGATAAAAACATATCAGTGTATATACTCAATCCTTTTGATACAAAAACAATCCATTTACTATTTGGCGACCAGGCATGCCACGAATTCATACTGCTTAAATTACATTCAAGCAATCTGGATTTGCCTCCTTTTACCGGAATAATAAAAAGCCTGCTGTCGGGCTGCAGTAACATAAAATTCTTTGCCTTGCAAAATATAATCCATTTCCCGTCAGGTGAAACAGCCGGAAAGTAATTGCTCAAACCATTGTCCGATGCACCTTTTAAAGGAATTGCCTTGCCGCCGCTTCCTTCATTAAAAGGAATAATACAAATCTCATATTTAAATGACCTTTTCCCCTTTTCAAAATCATCTATCAGAGCTTCATTCAGGATATTTATATCACCCAAGTCCTCTTTCATTGGTAAAGCCTTAGCCCTGCAAAACACAATATTCTTGCTGTCAGGAGTCCAGGTAGCATTGCTTTGAACATATTCGTCCGAATTAGCACCGGGTAGTTCCTTTAGTATATGTTCTTTTCTATCGTATACGGCAAGGTGCCCGTTAACCGGGAAAAACAATTGAGAAAAGGCTATATGATCGGGTCCATAAGGATAATTTCTGCCCACCACACGATCTTTAACTGTTGTAACAATATACCGGCCATCGGGAGATATTTTTGAGAAGAGCCCAAAGGTACGCCTGTTTTCAATTTTGGTCCATGACATATAGTTTTTCTCACTGAACAGCATGGAATCTTTAATAGATGCCACAAAATACCCTCCCTTGTCTCTTCTGCCAGCATCAAGATCTAAACCAATGAAACCACCCTTTTGTGTAATTGAATGACAGTTACCACAAACCGGAAATTCTTTCATTGCAATATGCGGGGTGTTATAACTGCCGATATCAATGAGACGGTAATTCATCGAATCGAGATTTTTTTCTGCAAGAACAAATGGGATTGGCATTTGCCTATAGAGAATAGGAGCAGCAACAGAATCAGTACTTATTGTAAACTTCAGCCTGATCTTTCTAAAATTTTTCCCCGATTCGTTCAACGCAACATTTATTATCTTATGATCAGATACTTTTTTAATACTGTCCCACAACTGTTTATCGGGTATCCAGTTTGTCTTTTCGGTAGTTATTTTATACTTGAAATTAGCAACCGGAACAACAATGGTTACATCCCATGGTCCATTATAAGCATTCTTTGATCCCCATTCAAAATTTGGTGACGGAAACTCGGGTGGAAAAACAGAATTATCGAAAGGCAAAGTAAAGTATATGTCTCCTGGTGGCCTTAATATGTATATAAAAATTAATAATGCCGGTAATATGATTAAAGTTAAAATTATTGCCTTCTTTCTCATTGCGATGATTCTTAAACTAAATTTGGTCAAATAAAGATTGCAATTTCACAGTCAAAAATACCGCTTATTAAGTAATAATAATTAATTAAATTATAATTTATCTTGGCAGGTGCATTCATTTTTAAGCTGTAGAATTTCCTTTTTCCGGATCAGAGTGGGAAGGTACCATTGAAAGTACTTCTGAATGGTATGTATTTATCTCCAATAAACAGGGTACTCATTTTATTCTTCCATTCTGCCATTCATCTTTGATAGTATTCTTTAAATTTTCAATTTAACAACATTGAGGTCATTGCAGCCATATTGAGAAGATATTCAATTTGCCTATCAGCGCCTTAATAGACATTGATTTTGCCTTTTATAGAGGTTTCAGGGTTGTGATCCAGTTGGGATGATTCGCACCCGAAGGCCAGCCGCCAAAGCTGCTCAATATCCCAACCGGATAGAAACAAAAAAGGCAGCCAATGGCTGCGATTTTCATACGTGACCCCGGCGGGATTACTCGCACCCGCAGGGCCACCCGCAAAGCTGCTCGTGATACCGCCGGCTAAGCCGCGTACCTTGTGCATAAAAAAAGGGCAGAGTTATGCGAAACACTACCCTTTTTGTGACCCCGGCGGGATGACTCGCTCGCACGAAGACCAACCGCAAGGCCGCTCGAGATCCCGCCGGTTGAGTTGCGAGCCTGGTGCATAAAAAAAGCGAAAAGGCTTGCGAGTCTCTTCGCTTCGTTGTGACCCCGGCGGGATTCAAACCCACGACTTCCAGATCCGGAATCTGACGTTCTATTCAGCTGAACTACGGGGCCGGATAGGATGCAAAGATAGCAAGATAGCAATTTATTTTTAGAATCAAGAGGCCGGAACCAGGAACCCGGATAAGTGAAAAAGGACAATCTATAGGAAGCGGCAAGAACAAAGACAAGTCGACGGAGCCTGTCCATCCGCATCCGCCGTGAAAATTAACGGCACCCTAACAATAGTCATTCCTATACTAAACTTTTTTTTCTACCTTGCATCGGTTTTTGTTCCCTTTTTGCCATGAATAACCTGCCCGACAGGAATGAAGGATCACTGAAATGGTTCAACCAGGTGGTAAACAAATATTATCCCTGTTTGTGCGATTTTGCCTTTGTCATTACACAGTCCAAAGAATTCTCGGAGGAGATCGTGGATGATGTTTTTTTGAAAATCTGGGATCGCCGCGAGGAAGTTTCCCATATCGAAAATCTTACCTCTTATTTATACAAGGCAGTAAGGAATACTTCGCTTAATTACCTGGAAAAGAAAAACAGACTTCATTTTGTTTCCTTTGAGAACCTGCCTGAAATAAACCTTCCGTCCGAAATGAAAACACCGGAAGAGGATATTATTTCAAAGGAAGCCTACCGCGATATAACACGGGTCATCAATTCCCTTCCCGCAAAATGCAGGCTCATCTTTAAGCTTGCCAAGGAAGACGGCCTGAAATACAAAGAGATTGCCAGCCTGCTTAACCTGTCTGAAAAAACCATCGAGAACCAGATTTCCATCGCCCTGAAAAAAGTATCGGAATGTCTCAAACAGGGACAATCCCTTTCCGGGAAAATTAAAAACGGACTTTCCGGGCTTTTATCCGCCTTGCTTTAACCTTTCAGATTTTTTTCATTGCTGCTTTGGGGGTATTCGGAAAAATTGCTGTTCTATTACAGGAACAAAGAGTGCCATTTATCCTGTTACGGAGAAAAAATCAAACCATGCCGGACACCAAAATTTTCAATGTAATTGCAAGGGTTCTTAACGGATCCGCCTCTTTAATAGATCATCAGGATTTAACCCAATGGAGGTCCGCATCCGACAGCAACGAACAGACCTTTGCTTCCATGCGTCAGTACTGGAAACTGAAAAATCCCCGGGAACTCAATGAAACCGAGAAATCACGTGTGAACGGTTTGCTCCGGTATGCGGAAGAGTCATTCCAACTTAGGAAACCGGAACCCAGGAACAAGCTGAATATCCGGAAATTATTGCGTTATGCTGCCCTTTTGGCCGCAGTTATAGGATTCGGATTGCTGATAAAGATCCTTTTTACACCCGACCCTTCAGCCGAAATTAAAACATCCGAAATTTTTGTTACGCGCGGAAGCCGAGCCCAGATCACCCTGCCTGATAATTCGGTGGTATGGATTGGCAATGAGAGCCGCCTGAGTTACCCGAATAAGTTTTCGGGATCATACCGCGAAGTAACCTTTAGCGGGGAAGCTTTCTTTGATGTTACCAGCGACAAAAACCATCCCTTCCTCGTACACACATCCGGTCCTATCATTAGAGTAACGGGTACGGAATTTTATGTGCATGATTACCCCGATGATCCTTCCATGGAAACCAGCCTGATTTCGGGGGGAATAGACCTTGTGGTTGACGATCGCATCCTTTCCACGATGCAGGCAGGAACCCGGCTTATCTACCTGAAAGAAACCGGGAAACTGGTGTCCGGTGCCTTTGATGAGGAATTTTACGAGTTCTGGAAAAAAGGGGAATACTCTTTTGTTGACAAGCCTTTCAGTGAAATCGCCTCCATGATGAGGAGGGTGTATAACGTGGAAATTGTCATCAAGGACAATGAACTGAAAGGAAAGCGCTTTACCGGGAGCATAGGACGGGATGACAATGTGTATACCCTGCTTGAGGTCTTTAAGCAGTCCTCCTCCACACCCTTTGATTATACCATGGACAATAACTGGATTTATATTAAAAGAAAATAGAAAATTATTGATTCTGCCTTCCCTGAGGCATAACAAAAATTAACTAACCAATAACCATTATGAAATCTGAATACTCAGTTTTTCCGGTCATCAAACACAGATTCAGCCAAGGTATGAATCTGATCAAACCGGTTCGGTGGTTACTGCTGATCCTTATTCTTGCCGGACCTCTGAATATCAGGGCACAGGATAAGAAGACGGTTACCATCCGGGCGAATCAGGCATTGATTACCGATGTCCTCGAACAGGTTGAAAAGCAGACCGATTACAATTTCTTCTATGATAACGAAGTAATCGATCAGAACAGAAAACTCGACCTGGTGCTGGAAAATGTGAGCCTGGAAACTGCTCTTTCGAAGATATGCAGTGACACGCATCTCTCCTGGCAGATCCAGGACCGTTTTATCGTCCTTAAAAAGGAGACGCCTCAGCAGACAAAACAGCCATTAATAATCAGTGGAACAGTTGTGGACGAGCAGGATGTTCCCTTGATCGGCGTGACGGTTTTAATAAAGGGAACCACCACAGGTACCACTACGGATTTAAACGGGGATTTCAAAATGGAAGTTCCAGACGATGGAACCGTTCTGGTATTCCGGTATGTTGGAATGAAAGAACAGGAAATTCCGGTAAAAGGACAGGACAAAATCCGCGTGATGATGATCGAAGAAGCAATCGGGCTTGAGGAGGTGGTAATTATCGGATACGGGACGCAGAAAAAGAAAGACTTAACCGGCGCGGTATCCGTCGTGAATGTCAGCGAAATGCAGAAAGTAAAGGTTCAGGGAGTCGGAGAGGCTTTGCAGGGGCAAATACCGGGTATCTCGGTAGTCACCAGCGGTGATCCGGGAACCATGGCTGAAGTCAGGATCCGCGGGGTAGGTTCTTTCTCCAATGTAGGACCTTTGTATGTAATTGATGGATTGATCCTGAATGATGCCAACCACATTAACACATCAGATATCGAATCCATCCAGATCATGAAGGATGCCTCATCGGCTGCCATTTACGGAGCCCGCGGAGCCAACGGTGTCATTATCATTACCACCAAAACGGGCAAGGAAGGCCCTGCCAAAATCAATTTCACGGCAAGTTACGGTGTGGAGGAACTGGCCAAGAAAATCGACATGATGAATTCCGAAGAATTCCTTTACTATAACCAGTTGAGCTATATCAATGCCGGAGCCGAGTGGCTCGGGAAACCTGCCGACAGCACTTCCATCCCTTCCACGGACTGGCAGAAAGCTATTTTTGAACGGGGACAGGTTCAGGATTATAACCTGAGCGTCACCGGCGGAGGAAAAAACAGCAAATACATGATAGGAGGCGGTTATTTTACACAGGACGGCGTGCTGACAGGCCCCTGGTATGACCGCTATACCTTCCGCATCAATTCGGAAGGCAAGCAGGGAAAGATCACCTTTGGTGAAAACGTCTCTTTTATCCGGACGAACCAGAAACTGACCAATACAGGTACAAGTTCTTTTGCCAATGCGCTGACTATGCCTCCGGTCATTCCGGTTCGCGATCCATATGAAATTACCGGCCGGGGATATTACGGATACGGATCGGTAAGCTATCCGACTTACAGCACTAACCCGGTTGCAGAGCAGGAAAATGTGGATGACCGGCAAACCAATAACCGCCTGATCGGGAACCTGTATTTCGAGTGGAATATTCTGAAAGGGCTGAAGTATAAAGCAAACCTTGGAATTGACTACTGGTATGGAAACCGGAAACAGATTAACAACGGCTATACAATGCGTTACCTCTCCGTTGAAACGAGATGGGACAACAAGTTATGGGAGAATAGAGATGAAAGATTGACTTTGTTGAATGAGCACACCCTTAATTATCAGACCACCCTTGGAAAATCGAAAATTGAGGCCATGGCTGGGTTTACCACTGAAAACAATTTTTGGAAATACCTGGCCGCGGAAGGGTACAACCAGAAAGTCGACGGGCTCTGGGAGATCGACCTGGTGCAGGAGCAAAACAATATGTGGGGCAGCCAGCAGGAAAATGCCATGATATCCTACCTGGGAAGGTTAAATTACGATTACAATGAAAAATACCTCTTCCAGTTCAATATCCGGCGTGACGGATCTTCAAAATTCGGTCCCAATACACGATGGGGTACTTTCCCGTCAGCCAGTCTGGGCTGGAGGGTCAGCAACGAACGCTTTTTTGACCCCTTGCGAACCTTGGTATCCGATCTGAAACTCCGCGTAAGCTATGGTAAACTGGGCGATATGCAGACCCTTGGTAATTATGATTACCAGGCTACCATCAACCACAGCGGTCCGTACGAAGGTTTTTATGCGGTAATTGGCTCGAACCAGACAGTACGTGAAGGTGCACTGCAAACCGAGCGGGTAAATCCCAATCTGAAATGGGAAACAAAGACTACTCTCAACTTTGGAATGGATTTCGGATTGTTCAATAATCAACTTTACGGTTCGGCGGAGTACTTTATTTCCAATTCAGCCGACCTGCTGGTTTCCCTGCCGGTGGCTATGGCAACAGGTGTGGGTGTATCCCTGGAAGAAGCGGTCGAATGGACCAATTTCGGTGAAATGAAAAACACCGGCTTTGAATTGACCCTTGGCTATAAGGAAAATGCAAGCAAATTTAAATACAATATATCGGTAAACTTTGCTACCCTGCACAATGAAGTGCTGAAATTAGGAGCAGCAGAAGGCTATACGGAAGGCTGGTACAACCAGGTCAACCGTACCGAAGAAGGCCGGTCTGTGGCGGATTTTTACCTGATCGAAACCGACGGGATCTTTCAGAATATGGACGAGGTGCTTGC
>JAGDMB010000134.1 GCA_017860375.1 Bacteroidota bacterium
CAGCAGCGGCAATCCACCGGAGTACCCGTTGGTTCATCAAAAAGACCGGTTTGCGGCCTTGTTCCTTGTCGATCAATGCCTCCAGTTTTTTCTCCAGTCCGGGTTTCTGAACCGTCATTTTACGCAGGGAATCGTAATACCGAAAAATGCTGCGGTAAGGCTCCAGTTCAGCCGGGAATTCAGATTGCCCCGAAAAATATTCGCGCAGCATCTGCTCCTCGCCAAGAGTGGTCTCTGCCCTGTTATATTTGTCGAGCAGGATTTTGATTTGCCGGATGTCCATAGTTCCCGATTTTTATTAAATGTTCGCGTATAGTGTTTCTTGCACGTGAAAGTGTCACCCTTACTGCATTTACATTCATGCCCATAATAGCCGCTATTTCCTCAAATTCATACCCCTCAATATCCCTGAGCTGAATAACGGTCTGCTGTTGTTCCGGCAACGTCTGCATGTGTTTCCGGATGGTTGCCATCTGATCCGTGCTTTCGAGCATTCTCAGGGGATTTTCAACCTCCGAATGAAGCTCATATCCCCGTGCATAACTTTCAATGTACACGGGTTTCTTTGCTTTCAGCCGGTCAAGGCACCAGTTGCGTGTTACACGCATGGCAAAAGCTTCCAGATTTGTATATTCTGCAAGTTCATTCCGCATCTTCCATAATTTGAGGAATATTTCCTGCACTGAATCTTCCGCTTCTGCATGATCCTTAAGGAGCAGCCGGGCAAAATGATACAGTTTGCCGCTCAATGGAATTACCTTTGCTTTGAATTCAGCTGCATCCATAGGATCCTATCCTGCTTATTCGTGAGACTCAAATTTCAGGAGTGAACGAACTGAAATTTGTAAGTCGAACAATCCCGATCCCGATTGATCGGGATCGGAAAAAGGGAGGGAAACCCTCCCTGTCCGTTCAGTTTTTCTTTACTCCAGTTTTGTCAGCTGGTCAAATCCTTCGAAATCGAAAGAATCCGACAGCTGATCCATGTCATTCAGGTTCATGTTTCCCTTGATCTGAACCAGCACATTTTCATTCAATCCGCTTACAATAATAAGAAATTCGCTGATGATATCGCCATTTTCACGGGCGAGCATCTTCACATCCTGATCCTTTTCTTTCACGATAAGGAGCTCTTTATAGGCCGACTTATCAAGACCGGGCCAGATTTCAGAATGAAAGTTAAGACCCGATGGCTGACTTTCCGTGCTTTCCTGCGCAAGCACTTTTATTTCTGTAATCTGCGACAGGATTTTCATGTCCTTGTCTTCCGAATCCATTTTGGCTGCCATTTTTAGCAAGTCGCCCGTAAGATGAACGGTCGTAAAGCCTTCTTTCCCTGCATACTTTTCAAAAAGACTGTTTACAGGATCCTGTTGGGCTATCACCACAGTGCCATAAATCGAAGTTACAGCAATCAGAAGACCCGCAATAATTTTTTTCATTGTATTTAATTTTTAAGGTTTAACAATCGGACCTTTTTAAATTCTGATCCATCCGTATATCTCAAAGACGAACAGCGTAAAAAAACATTACAGGCTTTCATCAAATTATTCGCCTGGCATTTCAAAATGATTCTCCGGTTGCCGGATCTCGGGGGGACAGGAAATTGAAAGCTATCCAGGCAATTACCTGCATGCGGGTGATGGCGTGATCGTGCCCTATGGATGGGCCTTTGCGCATGCTAAAAGCCTGAATAGAAGGAATGCTGTATTCAGAATTTTTCAAAAATATTTCCTTATCGCTTCTTTGAAATAATCCGGAGCTTTCCGGACCTTTCTTGAAGCCGCATCGACAAACACCAGCACGGTTTCTCCCTTACAATGAAGCTGTCCTTGTTCGTTGACAATTTCATAAAGGAACTCGAGCCTTACCTCGGGGAAGGATTTCAGGCAGGTTTTTACCGTAAGCAGGTCATCGTAGTGAGCAGGATTTCGGAACTGAATGGACAGGGACCGCACCGGAAGGATAATGCCCTCATCTTCCATGGATTTGTATGAGAATCCCAGGGAACGGAGCATTTCAGTGCGGCCGACTTCAAAATATTCCGCATAATGCCCGTAGTAAAGGTATCCCATACGGTCAGTTTCTCCGTACCTGACCCTGATTTTGGTTTCTGTCCAATACATTAAATCAGTGGTGAATCGGGTTCATTTTTCATTTTTATGTAGGCAGCCTGTTCAAGGAAATGGGGAGCAATCCGCTTGATCATGGCTGTCATTTTGCCTTCCAGCGTCAGGATCCGGTAGTTGCGCCGGTGCTTGACGGCACGGTAGATTTTACGGGCAACCTGTTCGGGGGTCATCATTTTTTCTTCTTCGCGGGGTGTAAAACCCTGGGGGGTACCGTCTGCCGTAAGGGCTCTTTTGCGAATATCGGAACGGGTAAAACCGGCACACATCACGAGCACGTGCAACCCGTTTTTCAGATTCTCGATCCGCAGTGTTTCGAGGAAGCCATGCAATGCATACTTGGAGGCCGAATATCCCGTTCTCCCCGGAAGTCCGATAAATCCGGCCACCGATGATACACCGACCACCGAGCCATGGCTTTTAACCAAATGAGGCAGGGCATATTTGGTACAATATACCGCTCCCCAGAAATTCACATCAAACAGTCTTCTCAGCACCCGGGTATCCACATCTTTGAAAAGAGCCCGCATGGAAATTCCCGCATTGTTGATAAGCACATCGATCTGCCCGAATTTCTCCAGTGTTTTTTCAATCAGGTTGCGGCAGTCATCTTCGATGGTCACATCCGTTTTACAGGCTGCCACTGAATATCCGCTGGCATTCAGATCGTCTGCCACAGACTGAAGGATGTCGATTGAACGCGCCGCAAGCATTACCTTTGCCCCCTTTTTTGCAAAATAAATAGCTGTGGCAAGTCCGATCCCTGATGATGAGCCGGTAATGATTACTACTTTGTCTTTCATTTGCTTTCTGGAGAATTGACGGATAAAAATAGTAAAAGTATCTGTTCCGTGTGGAAAAATTATAGAAAGGAATACCTAACTTTATCCGCTTATTCGAAGATGCGATGATAGGCACAAATCAACCTCTGGCCGACAGGATGAGGCCCAAAGATCTTGACGAATATGTAGGTCAGGATCATCTGGTAGGCGAAAAAGCCATCCTCAGGCAGAGCATTGACTCGGGTAACCTGCCTTCTTTTCTTTTATGGGGCCCCCCGGGAGTAGGCAAAACGACCCTGGCAAGGATCATTGCCAACCGCCTTGACCGTCCGTTTTACCAGTTAAGTGCTGTCAGCTCCGGGGTTAAAGATGTCCGTGACACACTTGAAAAGGCAAAAAATCAACAATTTTTCAATAAGCCTGCTCCTATTCTTTTCATCGATGAAATACACCGTTTTAATAAAGCCCAGCAGGATTCCCTTTTGAGTTCCGTGGAACAGGGGCTTGTAACCCTTATCGGGGCTACCACCGAAAATCCATCGTTTGAAGTCATCGCTCCCCTGCTCTCGCGTTGCCAGGTATATATACTGAAGCCGCTCGATAAGGATGCCCTGTTAAAAATTCTGGAAAATGCCCTGCAAAAGGATTATTATATCCGTCAGATCAAGGTGGAGATAAGGGAATATGAAGCCATCCTCCGGTATTCAGGGGGCGATGCCCGGAAACTCCTGAACATTCTCGAACTCGTTCTTGCTTCGTCCGGTGAAGAACCAACGAAAACGATGGTCATCACCAATGATATAGTGCTGGCCCGTGTACAGGAAAAAATGGCCCTTTATGATAAAAGCGGGGAACAACATTACGACATTATTTCTGCCTTCATTAAATCGATGAGGGGAAGCGATCCCAATGCGGCAGTATATTGGCTGGCACGCATGGTGGAGGGAGGTGAAGATCCCAAATTCATTGCACGAAGGATGGTAATCCTGGCCGCGGAGGATATCGGGATGGCAAATCCGAATGCCCTGTTGCTTGCAACAGCATGTTTTGACGCAGTGAATCTCATTGGCTGGCCCGAATCAAGGATCATACTTTCTGAAACGGCAATATACCTTGCCACTTCTCCCAAGAGCAACTCCTCATACCTGGCCATTGAGGAAGCACAAGGGCTGGTCAGAGAGACGGGTGATCTGCCTGTTCCCCTGGCCATCCGGAATGCGCCCACATCCCTGATGAAAGAGCTGGGATATCATAAGGGATATAAATATGCCCATGATTTTGAAGGAAATTTTGTGCAGGAAGAATTTCTGCCGGAGGAGATCCGGCAGAAAATCGTATACGATCCGCAGGACAATCAGCGGGAGAAAGAAATCAGGGCCAAACTGCATGCCTGCTGGAAAGGAAAATACGATTATTGACAGGCGGCATGTATTAATTTGACAAAACTTTAACACACAAACCATGAAGATACCCGAAACCATTCCGTTGCTGAAGCATGTCCATTCAGGCAATTTTTTCCTGATCGCCGGCCCCTGTGTCATCGAAAGCAGGGAATTGTGCTTTGAGGTTGCTGAAAGGATAACCGCCATAACCAATAAACTTGAAATTCCCTATGTTTTCAAAAGCTCCTATAAAAAGGCTAACCGGTCCAAACTCGACTCTTTTACCGGCATTGGTGACAAAGCAGCCCTTGATATCCTGAAAGAGGTCAGAAAACAGTTTAACATTCCGGTTCTTACGGATATTCATTCTCCGGAAGAAGCGTATTTTGCTTCACAGTATGCAGATGTCCTTCAAATACCAGCTTTTTTATGCCGACAGACCGATCTGCTCGTTGCGGCTGCCAAGACAGGCAAGACCATAAACGTAAAGAAAGGTCAGTTTCTCGCTCCTGAATCCATGAAATTTGTAGTGGAGAAAATAATGGAGTCAGGGAATCATAATATTATCCTGACGGACCGTGGAACCATGTTTGGATACAACGATTTGATCGTCGACTTCAGAGGCCTGGTTGAGATGAGAAAGCTGAAATTCCCTGTCGTGCTTGATATCACGCATTCACTGCAGCAGCCAAATCAGCAGACGGGAATTTCCGGAGGCAAACCCGAGCTTATTGAAACCATGGCAAGGGCTGCGATCGCAATCGGAGTGGATGGTATTTTTATCGAAACCCATCCGGAACCCATGCTGGCAAAGTCCGACGGGGCAAACATGCTCAAACTCGATTTGCTGGAGCATTTGCTGGAAAAGCTCGTTAAAATAAGAAAAACAATCCTGGATTTTGAAGAATAATTATCCCGGATTGGATTGATTATGAGGTTATAAATCAATACCTTATATAAATAAAATTAAATATTTGAGGGAAAGTAGCGTATATTAACTAATTTATTATATTTACATCCTTAACCCTAACGATTGGACCCATATTCGCTGAAAGCCTGTCCCCTGTGGCAGGCTTTCTTTATTTAACTATCGGTAGAATGAAGCATGCCAATCCTTCCATCAACTCATCATCAAATCACCAGGTCATCAAATGAATTACCTCGCAGCAGAGCTGAAGAGGTTTCATATAGGAATTTTATTATTATCGATGCAAGCATCGGAGTATTATACTCATTTATCCCGATACGCTTCGCTATCGGGATTATTCCCTTCGGTCATGAGATCGCTTTGCTAAGTTCGTTCGACAACCAGATTTCAGTTCGCTTCGCTTCTGAAATCTGTGTCTCACGAATAAAAAGGCAGCAGACCTGTAAGCCGGATTCTGTTTCCCGGTAAACCGGGATCCCTGTCATTTATCTGATCGATCTACCCCTCCCGGAATTCAATGCCGTTACCGGCACTGAGGCATTGCGAACAGCAAGGATTGATCGGGCCCATGGGTCTGACCAAACCGGGATATATATGATCTTTCATCCTGCAAGACAGACAGCGGCAAATGTCACCACTTGCCCTGGTGGGCTCTTACCCCACCTTCTCACCCTCGCTCCGGTTGAGAATCCTCAGCATCTTACAAAGTAAGATTCACGGAATTCCTGACCGGAGCAGTCATTCTCTTCTCTGCTCCTATGCCCTTGCGGACATCTTCCCTTTCGGAAGTGCAGCGTTCTTTGCTGTCCGGACTTTCCTCCATGCCTGGTCAAAAGACCAGGAAAAGCGACAAGGCGGTCTGCTGCTTTATTTTAAATGCACCATAGTGGCGCCAAATCCATATTCTTTAAAAGAAGCATCCTGGCAGGTAACCTCAGGATAATTTCTTTTCAGTTCATTGCGGATTTCAAGTTTCAGGGTGCCGTTCCCCACACCATGAATAAAGACAATTCTTTTCACTTTATTACGTATTGCATCCTCCAGGGCTGATCGGAAACAATTCATCTGAATGCGCAGCATATCCCCGTTTGATAAGCCGGAATACTCATCACGCAAGGCCTCAATGTGCAGATCAACCTCCATGGTGTCGGAAACCCCCGGCCGGGCTTTCTTTTCACCCTGACCGGATGAGCTGCCTCCATCCATTCCGTCGGCGGAATGCTCAGCCTCCATCTGCTTCTTTGCAGCGACCATAGGGGTAACACCCGGTATCAGCGCTCTTTCGTCAAAATACTCGTTCGCTTTATACATATGATTTTTCATAAAATCATAATGCGCGAGATTGATTTCCTCATCGAGTGGAAGTATCCTGCTGTATTGCCCTGCGGAAACCGGCAGAGCCTGCAGGTGAAAAAAAGCAATCTTGCCAAGGCCCGCCTGATCAAAATCGGCAAGGAAACATTTGGTATTGGGTTCAATTTCACCGCTTTTCAGATAGTAATA
>JAGDMB010000135.1 GCA_017860375.1 Bacteroidota bacterium
TGCCTTTAAGGGCATTTCTTGACTGTATCCCGAGGTAACCTCCGTGATGCCTTTTGGCATAGTCCTTGGCGCTGAAACCGATCTTCTTCATCAGCAAAACAACAAGGATATCTCCGATAACCGTCATCACCGTTGTGGATGTTGTGGGTGTAAGCCCCAGAGGGCATATTTCATCCGGCCCTCCGGTATGTATGGTAACGTCGGCGATGGATCCAAGCGGACTGTATAAATTGCCGGTAATCACCACAACCGGTATATGCGGTACAAGGCCTTTCGAAAGTTCATACAGCTCGACTATTTCCCGTGTTTTTCCGGAATTGGTAACCAGCAGCAGAATATCCTTGTCGGATATTACCCCCAGGTCTCCATGCTGGGCATCGCTGGGATGAAGAAAAATAGCCGGTGTCCCGGTGGATGAAAAGGTAGTGGCGATATTCAGGGCTATCTGACCGGCTTTCCCCATCCCGCTGGCGACAACTTTTCCTCCGTTTTTGTGAACCGATTGATAAATCAGCTCAACGGCTTTACCAAAATGATCATTTACCGGAATTTGCCGGATAGCCTTTGCCTCAGCAGCAAGTATCTGTCGTATTTCTTCCTTCATTCTGCAAGTGGATTAGTCAATTCACCCTCAAAGATACAAGTTTTTATGCAGCTTCCGGCTGCAGATTCCAATCCCTGATTAAGGCTCGCCTGCCAGGTACCTGGATAAAATCTCGATTAGCGCATCTTTATTGACCGGTTTGGAAATATAGTCATTGCAGCCGGCGTTCATGCATTTGTCCCTGTCATTGGTCATGGCAAATGCGGTTTGCGCAATGACCGGAATGGTAATTCCGGATTCCCTGATTATACGGGTTGCCTGGAGGCCGTCTATTTTTGGGATCCGGATATCCATTAAAACAACATCAAACGCATCGCTCTTGCACAGGTCGACTGCCTGAATGCCGTCTTTTGCACGGTCAATACGAATAGAGGTTGGCTCCAGTATCGCATTCAGATACTCAAAATTCAGGTCATCATCTTCGACAATCAGTATTCGCTTTCCATCCCACACGGGTCCTGTTATCTCCAGGGGAGAGTCCGCAGGGTGTTCAGGTACAACTGCAGAACGATAGGGCAGGATGAAATAAAAAGAGGTACCCTTTCCGGGCACGGATTCATGCCACATTCTGCCCCGAAGCATTTTTACAAAACCAAGGGATATCGAAAGACCTAGTCCGGTGCCGCCAAACCTCCGGGCATCGCCTTCATCGACCTGACGGAAAGGCTGGAATACGATCTCTGATTTGGAGGGATCAATACCAATACCGCTGTCTTCCACGAAGAATTTAATATGATCCTTATCCTCCATAACATACCCAAACCGGATTGTTCCTTTTTCAGTAAACTTGATCGCGTTGCTCATCAGATTGCCGATGATCTGCCGGAGTCTCAATCCATCGGTGATGATGATTGAATTTTCATTGTTCAGGGAATAAACAGGAATCAGTTCAATTTGATTTTTTTCCGCCTGAAGTAATTCGCGGGAATAGAAAATATGGATTTCGTCAAGCAGGGCATTGATATCGCAGGGATTATTGACCACCTGCACCTGGTTCGCTTCAATTTTTGAGATATCGATGAGATCGTCGATGATATGCAGCAACTGATCACTGCTTTTGTTAATGATTTCAATGTACCGGTTGCGGCTTTCATCATTTGTTGCCGTGCGGGTCAGCAGGCTGGCAAAACCAATTATCCCGTTCATGGGGGTCCGGATCTCATGCGAAATATTGGCCAGAAAGGTGGATTTCAGCCTGTCGCTCTCCTGGGCTTTGTCTTTTGCCAACCGGAGTTCACTTTCAAGATCCTTTTGCAGGGTTATATCACTTGCGATCCCGGCCATCCGGTATAATTTTCCTTGGCGGTTATATACGGGAAAAATCCTCGACCAGATCCACCGTATGCTTCCGTCGGGCTTAATGATCCTGAACTGGTCCGTAATAAATTCTTCGTTTTTAAAAATATCCAGATCTCCAAAAAATCGATGCGTCAGATTATCTTCGGGATGAAGGGCGTTAAAGATACTGTCCGGATTCTGCATGGTCTCCTCCCTTTTCCTTCCGGTCACTTTTTCAAAGGCAGAACTCAGGTAAATTAACCTTTCTCCTTCACGCAGCCAGAATATATCGACAATATTGTCCGCCAGCTGTTTGAAGTTTTCTTCGCTGGCTTTAAGTTTTTCATAGGTTTGCTGCAGCTCACGGTTTTGCAATTCCAGTTTTTCATTCAGCACCCGCAATTCTTCATTGTTACCCCTCAGCTCCTCTTCCGCAATCTTTTTTTTGGTAATGTCAAGAAACATCACGGCAATTTTTCCGGGTGCGGTCTGCACGGCATATACCTGAAAAGCCCCTGAAATCTCCTGATCCTCATAGTTCACGCGTTCGGCTTCAAAAGCTATTCCCGTCAGGGCCACCTTTTTGTACTGAGCAGGGATTTCCGTATCCGAAAGGGGAGGAAAAGCCTTTTGAAGTGTCATCCCGACCAGTTTACTATGGCGGATTCCAAGGATTTCATCCGCCGTTTTGTTCGCTCCCGTAAAAATCAATTGATCTTCTTTTAGCTCGTAGAGGTGAACCCCCAATGGCAGTGAATGAATGATTCCATCAAGCCATGTTGCACTAACCGGATTATCGGATAACTTTTTTGCCATCTGCTAAAAACAGAAATCCATATAAAAATCCCGATTAAGGTAATAAAATTCAGGATAAAAAAAAAGACGGACAGGGGATCCTGTAAAAGAGAATAGGGTTCCTGTGGTGGTTCAAACTTTCAACCTCACTCCGGTCTTGGGTATCCTTCGAGTTCCTTAAAGTTTTCAGCGATGACGGAGTCAGGGAGATCGTAATTTTTAAGCTGTCCCGAAAGATATTTGTCATACCCAACAAGGTCCATCAATCCATGGCCCGAAAAGTTGAAAAGGATCACCTTCTCTTTTCCTTCTTCTTTAGCCTTTTTGGCTTCGCGTATAGTGGCTGCAATGGCATGAGTGGTTTCAGGCGCAGGGATAATACCTTCCGTCTTTGCAAAGATCATTCCCGCTTCGTAACACTCAAGCTGATGAATGGAAATAGGCGAGATCAATCCTTCCTTTGCTGCCCGGCTTACAAGGGGGGCCATGCCATGATAACGCAATCCGCCGGCGTGAATGGGTTCTGGCATAAAATTATGCCCCAGGGAATACATGGCTACCAGGGGAGTCATTTTTGCCGTATCGCCGTGATCATATACATAGTGCCCTTTCGTGAGGGAAGGACAGGATGCCGGCTCAACCGGAATAATATCAATTTTGGCGCCGTTGATTTTATCATACACGAATGGAAAGGCCAGTCCGGCAAAATTGCTTCCTCCTCCAACACATCCGATGACCACGTCGACTTTCTTTTCGCCGGCAATTTCAAGCTGTTTTTTCGCCTCGAGACCAATAATCGTTTGATGCAACATGACATGGTTCAATACACTTCCCAGGGAATAACGGGTTTCACCTGTCGGATCCGTAACGGCTGACTCAATGGCTTCACTGATGGCAATGCCAAGACTGCCGGGCGTATCCGGAGTTTTTGCCAGGATTGCTTTTCCAGCCTGCGTTTCGTTGCTTGGACTGGCAAAACATTTGGCTCCATAGGTTTGCATGATCAATTTCCGGTAGGGCTTCTGGTCAAAACTAATTCTAACCATAAAAACCTTGCATTCCAGACCTACCAGTGCACAGGCAAAGGCAAGCGCACTGCCCCATTGTCCGGCTCCTGTTTCAGTTGTTAATCTTTTAATTCCAAACTGTTTGTTATACCAGGCCTGTGCAACGGCAGTATTGCCTTTATGGCTTCCGGCCGGTGAGAAACTTTCATTTTTATAATAAATCCTTGCAGGAGTTCCAATGGCTTCTTCCAAAGCATAGGCCCTGTGCATGGGAGCCGGACGCCACCGCGTGAGCAAATCAAGAACGCCCTCGGGGATATCAATCCATCGTTGGGTACTGTATTCCTGTTCAACCAGGTTCATCGGGAAAACCGGGGCCCAGGCTTCCGGTGGAACCGGCCCATCAGGGCTCATAAATGGAGGAACCTTAATATCGGCAGCCAGGTTATACCATTGCCTTGGCATATCTTTCTCGGAAAGAACAATTTTTCGGATCTTGGTCATGGTATTAATTTTAAAATAGAATATTCATGCAATCGTTTTGAATATCGCAAATATAATAATTCAACGGTTAAATGCTAATAATTATCAGATTATTATCAGAATTTCAGGGGAAGTCCTTATTTCTCTCGTATAATTTGTTTTAAGAATTCCCGCAATGGTTTTGCAAATTCATCCCTTTTCAGGGCAAATTCTATGGTGGTTTTCAGAAATTCAAGTTTGTCCCCCAGGTCATGCCGCTTTCCCTCGATGATCTGTGCCATAATGCCGTGATGCTTCAGCAGGATGCGCAACGCATCTGTCAGCTGGATCTCATTTCCCTTTCCGCGGGGTGTTTTTTCAAGGATCGGAAAAATATCGGGAGTGAGGATATACCTGCCGGCAACGGCCAGGGTGGAAGGTGCTTTATCGACCGCCGGTTTTTCAATCATTTCGTTTAACTGGAGCAGTTTTTTACTGATCATGGTACCCCCAACGATTCCGTACCGCGAGACTTTTTCAGCCGGAACGTTTTCTACCGCAATAATGGGTTGACGGTACTGCTCAAATGTATCGATCATCTGCTGCGTGGCAGGGATGACCGAATCGATGATCGTGTCGCCCAGCAAAACGGCAAAAGGTTCGTTGCCGCAGTGAAAACGGGCATGATAAATGGCGTCGCCCAGCCCGTTCAGCTCCTTTTGCCGGATAAAATGAATATGGGCCATATTTTCTATATGCCGCAGCTGGTTGAACAGCGACTCATCGTCTTTCTCCTGGAACCGTGCTTCAAGCTCAAAGTTCCGGTCGAAATGATCCTCAATGGAACGCTTGCCTTTTCCGGAAATGATGAGGATATCTTCGATGCCCGAATCCACGCACTCCTGCACGACATACTGGATAACAGGTGTATCAATTATCGGCAGCATCTCCTTTGGCTGGGCTTTGGTGGCAGGAAGAAACCGCGTACCCAAACCAGCGGCCGGTATAACAGCTTTTTTTATCATGTTTATACGGTATAGGGTTTTATTACTCGTGCATCGATTTCTTTGAGTCTGTTGATCAGTTTGCGCAAAACGTCATCGCTTCCATAGGTACCGATAATGGCCCCTCCCGAACCGGAGAATTTTGCAGAAGCGCCGCATTCACGGGCGACCCTTACCATCTCCCTGTTGCTCTCGGAAATATTCATGATGCTGCAGCGCAGGTCAAAATTCCGGTTGATCAGTTCGGGCAGGATTTCCGTGTTACCTCCTTCAATGGCCTCTTTCCCTTTCTCAGCCAGCCCGGCCAGCTCCGCCATAACGGAATGAACCTGTTCATCTCCCTGGTCATACCGTTGCCGGATATCGTTGAAGGTTTTCCCGGATTCTTTTCCCAGCTGGGTTTTGTAGGCAATGTACAATCGGGGAAGTTTATTGGGATCAAGGGGTACATAGATACCGTGATGGTGCTTTGCCATGGTTTCTTTATTGAAGTCCATGTATACGCATCCTTCATATACCTGAATAACCCTGTCCTGTAATCCGGCATTGATACCCAGTTCCTCCTTTTCCACCTCCAGTATCAGCGTGGGCAAAAGGGGCTGGGGGATGGTGACACGGTAAAACTGCATGAGCGCTTTGATGGTGGCCGTTATGATCGCACTGCTTCCCGCCAGGCCAACCTGCCGGGGAATAGAGGATTGATACCGAAGGGTGAAATTCTTATTGTCAAGCCGGATCTGGTTTTTTTCACAGTAATCGCAAAATTTCTTTATGGCTGCCTTCAACAGCCTGGCTCCTCCGTAATAGCCCGTCAGACTTACCTGTTCCGAAAGCCGGTATATGCTGCTGAACCGGTTTGTATCCTCTTCCTGCTCTTCAATGACCAGGGCAGGGGATTCATACAGTGTCACAACGGCACCGAAATTACGCACAATGATTGAAATGGTCTTCCCAAAGTATCCGTCGGAAGGATTTCCGAGAAGTCCTGCCCTGGCATAGGCACGCGTTTCAATAATCATAGTCACCTGTATTAACCGGCCCTAAATTAATTTATTGAAGATTACAAATGAAAAGAAACAGGCTTTTTTTTAGCCGGAATGGTACCATCCGGCGGCGTTGAAAAAGTTCACCGTGCACAGACCGGTGTTTGCCATAAGAACAGCTGCAAACCGGATGCAGGAAATGCCTAAACCATCGCAGTCACGGTCAGAGGAAATGCGGGTGCAGGAGGAAGAGCTCTGTCAGAACCTTGAAGAGATGCAGGCTACACAAGAGTATCTGTTTACTGAACACCGGCTCCTTCAATCTTTCCTAAGTTCCATCCGCACATACACCGGCAGGTTTCCAAGCTCAATCTCCTGCAGGTTGTAATCATTACTGAATTTTGTCTGTTTCAGGATCGCATCGTATTCCGGCAGGGAATAGGTCATGCTCAGCTGTTTCCTGAAAAAGAAAGAAGATATCTTCTTCCGGAAAAAAGAATAGTCACGGAGATTTTCAATTAGTCTTGATTTCAGCAATTTCTTGTTGTAGTCCTTA
>JAGDMB010000136.1 GCA_017860375.1 Bacteroidota bacterium
CTCTATGAGCCGGGATTGTTGAAAGCGGTAAAGGCAATCGGATGGTATATTGAAGAATACGGCATCGCCCAGATCTCCATTAACCTTACCGATCTGTCTCTTACACCCCTTCACATCGCCTTCGATACTGCCTGTGAACAGGCTTCAAAAAGGGGATTGCGGGTCACCGGATCGGAGATCATAGGGGTAGTGCCCCTCAGCGCAATGCTGGAAGCCGGAAAATACTTTCTTGAGAAACAAAACCGGTCCACCGGCATTCCCGAAAAGGAGATCATTAAAATAGCGGTTAAGTCACTTGGCCTTAGCGACCTTAGCCCTTTTATACCCGAAAAGAAGATCATTGAATATATCCTCAGGGACACCTCGGAGAAAAAGCTGGTCCATATGAACCTGGCTTCCTTTGCCGGCGAAACGGCTTCCGAGTCCCCTGCCCCCGGCGGAGGTTCAGTATCTGCCTATGCCGGTGCACTGGGCGTATCCCTTGCCACCATGGTGGCCAATATCTCCTCCCATAAAGCCGGATGGGACAGCCGGTGGAAGGAATTCTCCACCTGGGCCGTGAAGGGCATGGCTTTGCAAAGCGAATTGCTGTCACTGGTGGATGAGGATACAAAAGCCTTCAACCGGATCTTGGAAGCCTTCGGCCTGCCGAAAGACACCGAAGCCGACAAGGCAACAAGAAAAGCAGCCATACAGGATGCCACACGTGGCGCTATCGAAGTCCCGCTAAAGGTTATGAGGAAATCGTACGAATCGTTTGAGATCATCAAAGCCATGGTTCTTGAGGGAAACCCTAACTCGGTTACCGATGCCGGAGTTGGGGCATTGTGTGCACGCACCGCCGTGAAAGGAGCCTTCCTGAACGTGAAGATCAATGCATCGGGACTGGAGGATAAGGAATTTGTGAAGAAAGTCATGGAAGAAGGAAGCGCTATTGAAGCCCGTGCCGTTCAGCTGGAGGAAGAGATCATGGAGTTGGTGCAGGGGAAGATCGGACACTAGATTGCCTTTGCGTTCAAAAAGGGTAACTGCTGACTTGTCGGCCGGAAGCATAGGGGTGTTCCTGATTCAGGCAAAAGATGCGGATGAATGCGGATCACGCTGATCCTGCATTTGAAAATACAGACCTTAACTTAAATAATACGGGTATGAAAACAAGATTTTTTCTGATCGCATGCCTTGCGGTTGTGCTGGCCGCTCCGGCATTTTCCCAGAAAGCACCGGAACCGGTAACCAAGGCAGAATATGTGATTGCGCTAATCACGGACAATGAAATAGCCAGCGTCAGAATAAGCGCCGAGAATTGCCATCGAGCCTATGCCATTGACTGGCTCGAACGTGTTTCAATTAAAAACGGCCTTCTGGTCTTCAGCAAAGGGAAAACATCGCATGCATGGGATATTGAGGATGCCGTTGCCATTGAAAAAGTCGACGATATGATCATCATCCGTCTCCCCGACGGGATCGGACTGGACTGGTTCTAAGCTCTAATTCATGATCTTCTGCTTGTCAGCAATCTACTCATTCGGTTTCTTTTGTCCTCAAGATAATTTCCAAAGTAGCTGAATTTGAGATCAATATTTCCTTTGGAGTCTTGTGAACTCCAGGTATTATTACAAACAGGGCAAAAATTTATATATTAGCGTAAAATAATTGCTATGAATCTAAGCAGCGGGGCAAAAAAAATAAGGCATCTCATCGAAAAAGCCATTGATGACCACAGGATCACCAAATCAGAATACGAAATGATCATTCATGAAGCCCTTGATGACGCGCATATTGACAGTCAGGAACGGGCTTTAATAAGAGAATTACAGGACATGATCGACCACAAATTCATTAAATTGGTTCCGGATGATAAATAAATTGCACAAACGTGCAGGTTCTTTTAGCAGATAGGGAAGGAAATAGCCGACTTCACCTCAGAATTTCTTGTAAAACTCTTCCAGATCCAGGGTCAGGGAAAAATGATTTGATCCTCCCGCCATATGGGTTACAGACCGCCCATAGCTGATCCGGAATTTGGATATACGGACGCTGGCACCAAAGGAAAACCCCACCATCCCGAGCTTCGTATCGATCTTCATCTCCTGCCGCCGCCGGTAATTATAACCGAAGCTGCATACCAGGTTTTTACCGATCAGCACCTCGGATCCCAGGGTAATATGCCGCATAAAACGGTCGGTGAAAACGTCAAATTTGCTTTCCTCAACCGTTTCTCCGGTAAGTTCGTTCACGGAATTCTGTATATCTTCTTCCGTCTGGTAGGTAAGGTCCCATTTTTCGAGGTGGTCGGCAACCACAAAAAAACGAAGGGGTGCGTGCTTAAGTCCCTGTGATATGCCAAGCTGGATATCCAGCGGAAGGGGTTCTCTTTCACCGTTGGCATAGTAAGTTGACAGTTGCAGGCCGGCATTCCGGATCACCAGGGCTGAGGTGAATCCCCACCCCGGATTATGATAGACAATGCCTGCATCGATGGCCATAGCAAAAGAATTGTACGATTCGAGACTGGAATAGATCGGCTTCAGGTTAACGCCAATCGTAAACAGGCTGTCGAGCTTACGGGAATACAGGATATTGAAAGCATAATCCGCTGCCCTGAAGGTTCCGGTGAGTGCCCCTGTCTCATCCGCTCCCTGAAATTTACCGTAGTTCAGGTAATGGATGCCTGCAGCAAAATTACCAATTCCCTGGTAGGTCCTTGCGTAGGAAACATATCCGTAATTGACTCCCGCAAAATAGTCCACATAATTTAATACCAGATGATTGTGATGCAGTTCATTTAACAGGGCAGGATTATGGAAAGGCATATTCAGGTCGTCGTCATAAATTGCCGGAGCTTTGCCCCCGAGAGCAGCAACGCGTGCGGAATTGGTAACATCCAGAAACTGAAATGCCTTACCGCCGGGTTGAGCATTCAGGCTACAAACCAACAGGAGAAGCATCGCGACCAAAAGGAGCGGCCGTGGGATCCGGGTCATAGGTTTATACCTGAAACATCTATGCATTCAGGGTTTATGGTTTTATAAACAGTTAACGAACAAAATTAGCAGATATTATTTTCTTTCCTAAATTCATGCTTAAATTTACGATTCGATCAACCCTTTTATTTAGGCATACAAAATAATACCGGTATGGATGGAAGAAACCAGGAGATCGTTACCCTTGCAACCAATAGGGAATCGTCTCCCCGCTATGTATTTATTGTTAATCCCATTGCGGGTATTAAAAACAAGAAACGCATTGAAAATGCCATCCTGAGGGCTTTTGTTCCCGGGGAAGCCATGGTGGTCTATTCCGAGGGACAGGGTCATGCGCATAAAATTGCTTCCGAATTTGTCCAGAAGGCGACGCCTTACTGTATTGCCGTTGGCGGTGACGGCACGATCAATGAGGTAGCGTCTGCACTGGTCAACACCGATACGGTACTGGGCATAATCCCCGCCGGGTCAGGCAATGGCCTTTCCAATTACCTCCATATCCCTCATTCCGTAAAGCAGGCCATTGAGATCATTCAGTGTAATTTCACCCGAACCATCGATGCAGGGAAACTCAATGATCAGTATTTTTTCTGTACCTGTGGCATCGGCTTCGATGCCCTGGTGGGGCATGATTTTGCACGGGGGAATCAACGGGGACTGCCCGGTTATATCCGGTCGGCGTTAAAACAATTCATTCATTACCGGCCAAAAAAATACAGGTTGAAAATAGACGGGCAAAAACAAAAAATAAGGGCATTCCTGATCACCATAGCCAATGCAGGCCAATATGGCAGCAACTTTTATATTTCACCCGGCGCAAAAATTGACGACGGACTGCTGGATATATGCATCGTTAAACCTTTCCCAAAGGCAGCCGTGTTGCCGCTGGGAATAAAATTCATCGGAAAAAGGATTGACCAGAGTCATTATCTTGAGGTTATACGGGGGAAAAAAGTCACCCTCCGGGGAAGAAAAAATAAACAATGCATCCATTATGACGGTGAGCCTTTCGTTGTCTGGGGAAAGATCAAAATCCAGATAATTCCCGGAGCCCTGAAAGTGCTGGTACCCGAAACCATTAAACCCAGGTTATCCATCCGGATAAAAAGAACAGCCCGACGCGGTTCAACGGAAATCATAACCGCCTGATTTTTAGATGTCTTCGTTTTTCATTTCGGATTATACCCAAAATCCGAAAAAATCAAAAACCATGATAAGTAAAACCTTCATGAGAAATGTCATATTGTTGAAAGGATGGGTCACACAAAAAAGGTAATTTTTTCATAGGTTTAGTTTTAGGTTTCCGATGAGTCAGGGGGCAATACAGGGCCCCCCTTTTTTTTGGTAAAGCCCCGTTTCCCAAAGCCTCTGGCGAATTGGAGATTGCCGGCCGAACAATTCCATAGCCAAAACCTATACCATACTGAAACCGGGAAGGATATCGGGATTAATGAAATCCAATATCGGAAGTATATTCCATGTTGCTTCTGTGCCTTGCCCTGTCAACGATATAAAATTCGTACCGCAACGTATCCTGGGGAGGGATAATGGAGTACTGAATGCTGATCTCTATTTCTCCTTTAACGGTTTTGTTTTGTCCGACCCTGTTAAGTTTATCATTATAGCGAATAATATATTTCAGCGGCTGGGTTTCAACCGAATCGTAAGCGCCGTCCGGTAATTTTTCGAAAGGGATCAGGAAAACATTGTACTTCTTTTCAAGACTTTCTTCAGTGGTATCATAATCATATATAATCGAGCCAATATCAGCGTCCCCGTCAATAAAATCAAATTTCAGGGTACCTAACTTACCCTGGTTTCCGAGAGAATCCCTGTAATTTTCCAGCATAAAGCTTTTATAGGTGATCTCGGGCAATGGACTGACCGTTTCAGGCATTTCACAGGCAAGGATGAGGGTGGCCGTGATCAGGAATAAAAAAAGGATTTTGCGTATCATAAGTACAGAACCGTATGGTGTTTTTCCCTCAAATAATGAACCAAAATTATTTCATTCGGATGAAAATCTGTATGGGTACCCCCGTAAAATTGAAATTCTCCCTGATTTTATTTTCCAGGTACCGCTTATAGGGGTCCTTCACGTATTGCGGAAAATTGCAGTAAAAAGCGAAGGAAGGAGCATGCGTTGGCAATTGGGTCACGTATTTGATCTTGATAAATTTACCCTTGGATGCCGGCGGCGGGTAATCCTCAATTGCTTTCAGCATGACATCGTTGAGGCGGGAAGTGGCGATTCGCTGAATGCGGTTGCCGTAAACCTGCATGGCCAGTTCAAGTACCTTGTGCAGGCGTTGTTTGTTAACGGAAGAAATGAAGACAACCGGAACATCGGTAAAAGGGGCTATTTTTTCGCGGATCTCCGATTCCATTCTTTTGGAGGTATGGGTATCTTTCTCCACCAGGTCCCATTTGTTGACAAGGATAACGATGCCTTTGCTGTTGCGCCGGATCAGGGAAAAAATATTGATATCCTGAGCTTCACATCCCGTTTGTGCATCAATCATGAGCAGGCAGACGTCGGAATTTTCAATGGCCCGAATGGAACGCATTACCGAATAAAACTCAATGTTTTCACTCACCTTGCCTTTTTTTCGGATGCCGGCCGTGTCGACCAGGAAAAAGTCGTGACCGAATTTATTGTATCGGGTATAGATTGAGTCACGGGTGGTTCCGGCTACCGGTGTCACAATATGCCTTTCCTCTCCCAGTAAGGTATTCACAAGGGTTGATTTTCCCACATTGGGACGTCCTATCACCGCAATCCGGGGAAGTTCCGGCAGGGATTCCGCTGTCTTTTTTTCAAAGGATTTCACCAGGTCATCAAGCAGATCCCCCGTTCCGCTGCCATTGGCAGAGGAAATGCGGTAAGGTTCCCCCAATCCAAACCTGTAGAAAATATCGGCTTCAAAGGTCCGCGCGGGTTCATCCACTTTATTGGCCACCACAAAAGCTTTCTTTCCTCTTCGGCGCAGGATGTCTGCGATAGTCTGGTCCATATCGGTTATACCATCGCTTACATCCACCATAAAAAGAATGGCATCGGCCTCTTCCATGGCAAGGATCACCTGCTTGCGTATCTCTTCCTCGAAAACATCATCGGAGCCCTCCACATATCCGCCGGTATCAATGACGGAAAACTCCACGCCGTTCCATACAGCTTTGCCGTAATGCCGGTCACGGGTCACTCCGGAAGTTTCATCCACAATGGCCGAGCGTGTCTCGGTGAGCCGGTTAAAAAAGGTGGATTTCCCTACATTGGGGCGGCCTACTATGGCGACTATATTGCTCATTTATGGGTTCTTCCTGGTTTTAGGATGGTTTAAAATTCATAATCGATAGCGGCCCGGCTTTGCCGTATATTTCTTGCATATTCAGCAACTTCAACATGGACGGGATGTTTCCGGTAAACTTCCAGATCCGCCCAGGAAGAAAATTCACATTCAAGGATGACCTCAAAATTGTCCTGCGGGGCAGTGATGGAATTAAAATGCACATCGAGCGCCCTTATTTCCCTTATTTGTTCTTTCATATCGAGCAGCTTCGACTTCAGCTCTGCCATAGCCTCGAGCTTGCCCCTTGGTGATCCGGTTTCACGGATGGTCCACATTACGATATGCCGTACCATAGTATTTGTTGATTGGTTGATTTATTGATTGGTTGAT
>JAGDMB010000137.1 GCA_017860375.1 Bacteroidota bacterium
GGGCCTGGGATGCCCCATATTCGGAGATCTGATCAGCACCAATTATCCCGAAGCCTTTTTTACCGGCCGTCTGATCGTTTATGATAATATTGTTCTGCAGCTTTTTTTTATGGCCTATGTTTTTCTTGCCGCGATCGGAATGTACAAACTTTCGAGACAGCTGAAAATCAAGGCCGAGATGTCGGTGATTCTCGCAATAGCCTATGCCCTTTCGGGATTTTTTATCGGGAACGGACAGCATATTCAATATACCATCAGCGGCGCCTGGATACCCTTCATCCTGAAGTACTACCTGCAGATGGGAACCGACACGAAAATACCTGCTGTTTTGAAGTTCATTCTTTTCACGTACTTACAGGTATCCGGAGGGTATCCGGCTCACACCATCTTTCTGGCTTATCTCCTGATGGTTTTGTTTATCGTGCGGATCATCCGTCTCATGCAGAAAAAAAACAGGCCAGGGGTTTACGCATTTCTGGCTGCAAATTTTCTTTCGCTGATCATTCTTGGAGTAATGTGCCTTGGCATTTTCCTGAGCATACGGCAATCTTCTGCCGGTATCCTGCGGTACAAAGGCATGGAATATGCCATGACTACCCTGAATTCCCTTACCCCTGCCAGCCTGATTTCCCTGATATCGCCCCTGACGACTGCTTCTTTTCCCCAGTTGTTTGGTACCGATGTATCCATGAATAACCTGTATTTCGGGGTGCTTGTTCTTGTCCTTTTTATTTATGGCATTACCTATCCGCTGACCAACAAGAGCCTCTTCTTTTTGTTTGCCGGTGTTATTTCCCTGATGACGGCCATGGGATCCCACTTTTTCGTGCATAGGTTTGCAGTTGAGGTTCTGCCCCTGTTCAACATGTTCAGGCATCCGGCCAACCTGAGGCTTTTTACCATTCTGTCGCTGCTCCTGGTGACGGGCATGCAAGGGACCCGGTATCCCCTGACGGAGGAGAAGAACCTGAAGCGCTTCCGGAAGGTAATGCTTATCTCCATGAGCTTTCTGGTATTTCTGACATTTTTTTCGCTTTCAGCAGGCTTATGGAAAGGCATGCATCTGCCGGATCTCCGGATGCCTGTTTTCCGGGAAGGCGAAGCAGCCGGATGGTTTGTTCCGTTGTTCCTGCAATCGTTGATCGCTTTTGCAATCCTGCTTTCAGGGTACCTGCTTCTGTTTGTGCATAAGAGAATTCCCGGTATGACCGTTATCCTCCTGCTTGTCATTGCAGAAATGGTTTTGTTTACACAGTTCAATGCACCTTTTACAGTATATTATCGAAACAGCGATCCGTTAAGCCTTCAAAAGTTCCTGCGAAGCAGCCCTGCCGGTTTCCCCCTGCCGGATCATCATACAATCTCGGAAAACACGGACAGAAGCGTGGCGTATAAAGAATTATGGATAAATACAAATACGTATGCAAAAACCGTTTCACGGAATATTTTCTACCCTTTTATACCCGACGGATTGAACATCCTTCGGGAGGATACGGTTTTGATGCAGGGAACACTGAACCATCCCCTTTTATTTCTGGCAGATAAAGTGCTTCCGCAGAGCTGCAGGAAAAGCTATGCCTATGACCCCGAAGCAGACAAGGGAACTGTCTTTGTTCCCGATTCGGTTTTCACACAAATCGGAAATATGGATTACCGGCAGGGTGATACGGTAATCCCGTTGCATTTCGATCCAGTGTCAATTGAAGCCGGTATTCGTGCATCGTCAAAAAGGGTATGCGTCCTCCTGCAAAACTATCATCCGGGATGGAAAGTGTACATCGACGGAAAGGAAATATCTCCTTTTATTGTCAGCCACACGCTCATCGGCGCCATTATTCCGGCCGGGAATCACACGATCCGATATGCGTTCGGGAATCCGGTTTATATAAAGGCCACGCTGCTTTCCTTTTCCCTGTTCTTTCTTTTATTGTACCTTGTTCTTGCCTTTACCCTTAGCGGCCGGTTGAAGATCCGGGGTAAAAAGATTCCAGGATGGATCCTGGCCGGCGTGCCCATGGGATTGCTGTTGTTCCTGCTTATTAAGCCAAGGGCAACCTATGCCGAGATACAGGAGGCGGTCAACGGGGATATGAATCGGATCCTCACAGGCATTGCAGCCGAAGAGCCGGGTATCCGCACTTTTATGATACTGAATGCCGAGTCTCCCGAACCCTTTAAAGAGGTTCACTTTTCGGACGGGATCCTGTTTCAGCGCCTCCGTGTGCAGGCTGACCTGGTGAATACCCTGAATATTCTGGATACCCTCCCGGCTGAAAGGCTGATTTATGCCTGGTCAAACGTGATTGACCTGACGGAAATGCGGGACCTTATACGCCTGCATTACCCGGTACTGGTCAGGCAGTATACAGGAGAAAGGTATTTCATTGCGGTGTATTCCCGAAGTCCGGCAGGGAATGAAGATACGGATTCCCTGTTTTTTAATGATTTTGAAAGACCTTATCCCGGTTGGTCGTATGACCGGTTATGGATTGACAGCGTAAAGGTTCTTACCGGAAGATATGCAGATAAAATGGCTCCCGGCCGTGAATACGGTGCAACGTTACGGTACCGGATCAACCGGGTACCGGTAGACGGGCTCAGTGTCAGTTCAACCCTTCATTTCCTGCAGGAAGGGACAGCGAGTTTTAACCTGGTGATAACGGTGATAAGGGAAGGCAAAACCCTCCATTACCATGTCGTTGACCTAAACTCATTCCGCAGGGATAAAACGAAATGGACAAGGGGATTCGCTTCACGGCATTATTCTGCAAAAGAAATCAGGGAAGGGGATGAAATTGTGGTATATTGCTGGAACAATGGTAAAAATCCGGTTGTATATGCTGATGATTTTTTAGTAAAAATTAAATACGCTGAATAGATTTGCACTACCCGTTTTGTTTTCCTTTCTTTATTGTCCGGGTCAATGTAACATATGGCGTAAACCCAAGCCATTGATGATGCGACAAGGCAAAATCAAGCGTATAATGACGGAATGTGTAGCCAAGTCCTATAGCAAAGCGCGATATTTCAGCGGATGAGACGCCAAGCCGCAGATTGAGATTACGGATCATGGTGTATTCACAGCCGGCCTTCCATACTTGCTTTTCATGTGTTTCTTTTTCGGCTTCTGCGCAAAGCAAGACCTGATCAATGATTCGATACCCGATACCAATTTGCATAACAGAAGGAATGATCTGATCCTGGCTCTGGGGGAAATGCTGACGGGCGGGATTAAACAGATGAAATCCGATGGTCAGATTGTCCAGAGGCCTGACCAGGAAACCACCTTCGGGTACCACCGCATGCATGTTGCCGTAGTCTGCAGGTTGGCCGATCATGAGATAATTGAGTTGAATTCCGGCAGTAAAGCGCTTTCCAAATGTTTTTCCATAGGCCAGAGCGGCACGGCTTTCAAAATATAGGGAGGTGCCGAAAAGGGAATAGCAAACGCCGATGGTGCCTTTTGTTACCGGGATATCAACGGCCAGGGCTCTTATGCTGTTTTCCGGAATAATAAAATGATTCTCATAGTGAAGGCTCAGGGAAAGATCCCGTATCAGCGCAAGACCTGCCTGGTTTTGGAATCCCGACCAGGTATCCGGTAACGCGGCACCGGTGCCTGCCATCCCTGCATAACGGGCATTGACTGGATTATTTGCAGGCTGGGCGAAAATTTGGAATAGGTTCAGGAATGCTGCAAAACAGCAAAATGACATTGCCTTTAACGGGTTCATAGTATTTTACGGTTAGGATTACCATAACGGGTTTTGTGTTCTAGTTTGTCTTGAACCTGAACTTTACCTTTCCAAGTTCTTCATTCGCCTCTACAATTTTCTTTTTCAATCCTTCCTTATTTTTTTTCACTGCATCCGCGACCCGCTCATCGCTTAGGGCGATCATCTGGGCAGCCAGGATACCTGCATTTTGTGCAGCATTTATACCGACAGTGGCCACCGGAATACCGGGGGGCATCTGAACAATGGCCAGTAACGCATCCAGTCCTTCCAGTGAGGATTTAACAGGTACCCCGATCACCGGCAGGGTTGTCATCGATGCAATTACCCCTGGCAAATGAGCTGCCATGCCAGCAGCTGCAATAATAACCCGGATACCCCGGGACTGCGCATTCCGGGCAAACTTCTCCACTTCAGCGGGAGTCCGGTGTGCGGACAGGGCATTGATTTCGAAAGGGATCTCCATTTCATCCAATACCTTTGCGGCGGCTTCCATTACAGGCAGATCGGATGTGCTGCCCATAATTATACTGACCAGCGGTTTCATCATAATTGATTACGGTTATTTATTTCACCTAAAATAGTGCAATTATTTGTATCTTGCGCATGATATAATCAACTATTCATGTCATCTATCGTTATTGCCGACAAGGAGTTTGACCTGTACCTGCCGTCTGAAAAAATTCAGCAACAGATAGAGGTAATGGCAAACCGGATGAATAACGAGCTGAAATCCCAGAATGTGATCTTTATTGGCGTGCTGAACGGAGCTTTTATGTTTGCTGCTGATCTGCTGAAAAGGATACGCCTGAATGTTCAGATCTCCTTCATGAAGGTTTCTTCATACCGGGGAACAGCAAGCGGGATGAATATTAAAAGGCTGATTGGCCTGAACGAGGAATTAAAAGGCAAAACCGTGGTGATTTTAGAGGATATCATAGATACGGGGAAGACCATAGAGGATATTCACTTTCAATTGAAGGGATTCAGACCTTCTGAAATTCAGATTGCATCACTGCTGCTTAAGACTGAGGCATTTAAAGGCAATATGAAAATTGATTATGTTGGTTTTGAAATTCCCAACCGCTTTGTGGTCGGATATGGGCTTGATTATTGCGGATTCGGACGAAACCTCAGGAATATATATATCGTGAATGAAGGTGAAAAGAAAGTTTGAGCGTTCAACCAATCAACAAATCAACAAATATTTATGCTAAACATTGTTTTATTCGGCCCTCCGGGCGCAGGAAAAGGCACACAGGCTGCCAGGATCATTGAAAAGTACGGACTGGTGCATCTTTCAACCGGTGATATTTTACGCGGAGAGTTAGCCGCCCAGTCAAAGCTTGGGCTGGAAGCAAAAAAATACATGGACAAAGGAGAACTGGTGCCGGATTCAGTGGTGATAGGAATGATCGGATCAAAGCTGGATCAGAATCCTGCCGCCAATGGTTTTATCTTTGATGGTTTTCCTCGTACTACCGCACAGGCCATGGCGCTTGATGAACTGCTCGGCAAAAAGAAAACGCCCATCACGGGCATGCTGGCCCTTGAGGTTGAAAAGGAAGAACTGGTCAATCGGCTGCTGGGTCGCGGAAAAGTTTCGGGAAGAGCAGACGATCAGGATATCAGCGTGATCGAGAACCGGATCAGTGTATACAACCGTGATACGGCCCCTTTAATAGACTACTATAGTGCACAGGGAAAATTCAGGGCTATTCAGGGAATGGGCACCATTGAAGCCATTTTCGAAAGACTTTGCCTCGCCATTGATGCGCTGCATTAAACTGACATACCACCCTGACAGGGTGTCCTGGTAAACTTATGGCTGAATCGAATTTCGTCGATTATATTAAAGTATTTTGCCGGTCGGGTCGAGGGGGCAAAGGATCCACCCATCTGCGGAGGGAAAAATTCATACCCAAGGGCGGCCCTGACGGAGGCGATGGCGGTCGCGGCGGGAACATCATTCTTCGCGGGAACAATCAACTCTGGACCTTATTGCACATCCGGTACCGCAAGCATATTTTTGCCGGCCATGGTGAAGACGGACAAAAAGCTAACCGCACCGGGGCCGACGGGAAGGATGTCATCGTTGAAGTACCATTGGGCACGGTTGCCCGCAATGCGGAAACCAATGACTTTCTTTTTGAGATTACGCAACAGGATGAGGAACATATCCTGGTGAAGGGAGGCAGAGGAGGTCTCGGCAATACAAATTTCAAATCATCGACCAACCAGACTCCGCGTTACGCCCAGCCGGGTGAACCGGCCATTGAAGGTTTTTATACCCTGGAACTTAAAATGCTTGCCGACGTAGGGCTGGTGGGATTTCCAAACGCCGGAAAATCCACCCTGCTGTCGACCCTTTCTGCCGCAAAGCCGAAAATAGCCGACTACCCCTTTACCACACTGACTCCCAATCTGGGGATCATACGCTACCGCGACAACAAATCCTTTGTCATGGCCGATATCCCGGGGATTATTGAAGGAGCGCATGAAGGCAGGGGACTTGGACTGCGATTCCTCCGTCATATTGAGCGCAATGCCATTCTTCTTTTCACCATACCGGCGGACAGCAAAAGTATCCCCGGGGAATATACCGTATTGCTGAACGAATTGCAGCTTTATAATCCCGAACTGCTCGATAAAAAGAAGGTGCTGGCCATTACCAAATGTGATCTGATCGACGAGGAACTGACACGCGAAATGGAAAAAGAACTGCCCGATATTCCGTATGTTTTTATTTCATCCCATACCCGTTATCATTTGCAGAACCTCACTGACCTGCTGTGGAAAGAATTAAATTCCTAGTCCCATGATTGAAACACTGGAGGCCATCGATGGTAAACTGTTTGCTTTTTTAAACAGCCGGCATTCGGAATTCTTCGATCGGGTAATGTGGTTTG
>JAGDMB010000138.1 GCA_017860375.1 Bacteroidota bacterium
ATACCAGAAAGATGACCGGCACGGATTTGACGAGACGGTTTATCTATTGATGACCGGCAGTTTGCCGACAAAAGACAACCTCGATATGTTTTCTTCTTATCTTGTCGGTCACCGTGACCTTCCGAACAGTTTTGTAAACCTGATCCTTTCCTTCCGGGGGAAAAATATTATGAATATGCTGGCAAGGTCGGTTCTGGCGATGTATACCCAGGATGACGATGCGGAAAATTATACCCACCTTAACCTTCTCCGGCAGTCCCTCAATTTGATTTCCAAGTTCCCGATTGTTGCCGCCTATATTTATTTCAGCTTCAGGCATACCTATCAACGCAAATCTTTGATTTTCAGGCATCCTGATCCAGCCCTCAGCACGGCCGAGAACTTTTTGTACATGCTGAGAGGGGAGGGATATTCCAAACTGGAGGCGGATATTCTTGATCTTTCAATGGTTTTGCATGCAGAACATGGTGGCGGAAACAATTCCACCTTTGCAACAAGGGTAATCAGTTCAGCCGGTACGGATACCTATTCTGCCATTGCAGCCGGTTTAGGGTCATTAAAAGGATACCTGCACGGAGGAGCAAATTTGCAGGTCGAAGAAATGATGCGGGACATCAAGAAGAATGTCAAGGACTGGAATGACCGGGATGAAATTCTTGAATACCTGCTAAAAATACTAAGGGGACATGCGGGGGATGGTTCGGGAAAAATTTACGGCATGGGTCATGCCATCTATACCCTTTCGGATCCAAGGGCTATCCTTCTGAAGGAAAAGGCAAAGGAACTGGCGGATTCAAAAGGAAAACGCGATGAATACGACCTGTACGAAAACGTGGAAAAACTGGCTCCTGAAGCATTTGCACGATTCAAGGGAGAAAATTCAAAAGTAGTCAGTGCCAATGTGGATTTTTATTCCGGGTTTGTATACAAATGCATTGACATACCCAAGGAATTGTTCACTCCGATTTTTGCCATTTCAAGGATGGCAGGCTGGTGTGCACACCGCCTGGAAGAAGTGACCTTTTCATCCCGGCGGATCATTCGTCCTGCCTACAAGAACGTTTTCGGCCGGGTGGAGTATGAATCCCTCGGGGAAAGAAAGTAATACTTTTATTATACCCAGGCAAAAAAGGGGATATTATTTTATATTATCGGTATTTTGCTTAAATTTGCCCATGATTTATATGGGTATGTAATGAAAAACATAAAGAATAAAAGAAAAAATTCCGATTTTTCTCACCATCGAGAATGGGGTACGGTTTGTATTGAGCAGGGGCCATTCTCATTCAAAAGAATGGCTTTTTTGTTATAGTAAGAAAAGAAATGCAGGAATATGAAAAACACAGGATTACCACTTGCCAGGGGATTGTATGATCCTTCCGAGGAAAAGGACAGCTGCGGTATTGGTTTTGTCGCTCATATTAAAGGCATTAAATCGCACGAGATTGTGCGCAGGGGAATTGAAGTGCTTGAAAATATGTCGCATCGCGGTGCCGAAAGTGCAGACAATACCACGGGGGATGGTGCCGGTATTCTGATACAAATCCCGCACCGGTTGATTCATTCCAAAGGCATTAAGGTACCGGATGAAGGCAAATATGCAACCGGACTCGTTTTTCTTCCCCGGGAGGCCGGTGAAAGACAATGGTGTGAAGAAACCCTGATCGATGTTCTGAAAACAGAGGGTCTTGAGGTTATTGATTTCCGTGATGTAAAAGTGGATAATTCCACACTCGGGGAGATCGCAAGAAGTTCAGAACCCTTCATCCGTCAGATTTATGTGAAAGGCAATTTCGAACAGGATGAGCTTGAAAGAAGGCTGTATATCTCAAGGAAAGTTGCGGAAAACACGATCCGGAATTCGGAACGGAAGGGGAAAAGCGCATTTTATATACCAAGTCTTTCTACAAAGGTATTGATCTACAAAGGAATGTTTACCTCCCTGCAGTTGGCACAGTATTTTGCAGATTTACGCGATCCCCTCATGGAGAGTGCCATTGCCATGATCCATTCGCGCTTCAGCACCAATACTTTTCCCACATGGGATCTTGCCCAGCCATTCCGGTTCCTTTCCCATAACGGTGAAATCAACACCATCAGCGGGAACCGTATGTGGATGAATGCCCGCGAGTCGCTGATGAAAACCGACCTGTTCGGTGAAGATCTGAAAAAGCTGTTCCCGATCATCGAGCCCGGGAAAAGCGATTCTGCCTCTCTTGACAACGCGCTTGAATTTCTGGTGCTCACCGGTAAATCGTTGCCGCATGCCCTTAGCATGCTGATCCCGGAATCGTGGAACGATAAAAATCCCATTCCCGACAGCATAAAGGCATACTATGAATACCATTCCACCATCATGGAACCATGGGATGGTCCCGCATCCATTGTTTTCAGCGATGGCCGCTATATTGGCGGAACACTCGACCGGAACGGCCTGCGTCCCTCGCGCTATATCATCACGAAAAACGATATGATCGTGATGGGATCAGAGGTTGGTGTGCAGGTTTTTCCTCCCGAACAGATCAGAGAAAAGGGACGGCTGCAGCCCGGCAAAATCCTTCTGGTGGATACGAAATTCGGAATCATTGTACCGGATGATGAGCTTAAACGGCAGCTTACCGAACGAAATCCTTACGGGAACTGGTTAAAGGACAACCGGATCGACCTGGAAGATATTAAAGTAAAAGAAAGAGTTCCTACCAGTCTTGGAGAAAATTATGAGAAAGTGTTGCGGGTTTTCGGTTATTCCAAGGAAGATATAGATTTTCTGATCAGACCCATGGCCAGTGAAGGACAGGAACCGGTCAGTTCGATGGGCAATGATACCCCACTGGCGGTGATGTCGGACAAACCGCAGCGGCTATTCGGGTATTTCCGGCAGCATTTTGCGCAGGTAACGAATCCTCCCATCGATCCCATCAGGGAAGGCCTTGTTATGTCACTGACCAACTATATCGGATCGGTTTCCAAAAACCTTTTAAGCGAATCTCCTTCCCACTGCAAGCTGATAAAGGTGCGAAGCCCCATCGTTACCAATACCGATCTCGGCAAAATAAAGAATCTGGATCAGAACCAGTTCTCCCACGAAATCATCCCTATTTTGTTCCGGGTAACGGATTCTGAACCCGGGAAAGCACTGCAGAATGCCCTGGATGATATTTGCCGGCAGGCAGAAGAAGCGGTCGACAAGGGACGCAATTTTGTCATCCTTTCCGATCGCGACATAAGCGCAACGATGGCGCCTATACCCTCTATTCTTGCTATTTCTGCCGTACACCATCATCTGATCGCGGCCAAAAAAAGGATGCAGATTGCCCTGATACTGGAGTCCGCAGAACCCAGGGAAGTGAACCATTTTGCGTTGTTGTTCGGATACGGCGCCAGTGTTGTCAATCCCTACGGTGCATTTTCTGTTGTGGAAAAGCTGTGCGATAGCGGCACCATCAACCTTGATTATCCCCATGCCCGTGAAAATTATATCAAATCCATCGACAAAGGCCTGCTGAAGGTGATGTCCAAAATGGGCATATCCACCCTCAGGAGCTATCATGGTTCACAGATATTTGAAGCCATCGGGATTTCCGCTGAAACGGTGGACAAGTATTTTTCCGGCACGGGTTCAAGGATTGGCGGCATCACCCTGGAAGAAATCGCAGGGGAAGTCCTGCTTTCGCACAGGGATGCCTTCACGGAATCCAACAAGCATACATTGAAACTGCACAACGATGGGTTTTATCATTTCCGCACGGATGGCGAATTTCATGCCTGGAATCCGGATACAGTGGGACTGCTTCAATGGGCCACCCGCACGAATGATTACGGTAAATTCAAGGAATTCAGCGCAAAGGTTGATTCCGAGAATCGGCGTCCTCACTTTTTGAGGGGTTGTGTAAATCTTAAAAAGGGGGAACCTGTTCCGCTTGATGAAGTGGAACCTGAAGAAGCCATCCTGAAGCGTTTTGTTACGGGTGCCATGTCGTATGGTTCCATTAGCAAGGAGGCCCATGAGGCCCTGGGCATTGCCATGAATGCAATAGGGGGACGCAGCAATACCGGTGAAGGGGGTGAGGATGCGGAACGGTTTAAGAAAAAACCGGATGGTACTTTGGCAAGGAGTGCCATTAAACAGGTAGCTTCGGGACGCTTTGGCGTAACCACCCATTATCTGGTTAACGCCGATGAGATTCAGATTAAGGTGGCCCAGGGTGCAAAACCGGGCGAGGGAGGCCAGCTCCCCGGTCATAAGATCGACAAGATCATTGCAAAGTTGAGGCATTCCACACCCGGCATAACGCTCATTTCTCCGCCTCCCCATCATGATATTTATTCGATTGAAGACCTGTCCCAGCTCATCTTTGATCTGAAATGCACCAATCCGGCGGCCAGGATAAGCGTAAAACTGGTATCCGAAAAGGGGGTTGGCACCATTGCCGCCGGTGTGGCGAAAGCCCATGCCGACAGCATCACCATCAGCGGCTGTGAAGGAGGTACAGGAGCCAGTCCGGCCAGTTCAATCAAACACGCCGGATTGCCTATGGAGCTAGGTATTTCAGAAGTGCAACAGACTTTGGTGATCAATAATTTACGCGACAGGGTTATCCTGCAAACGGACGGACAGCTGAAAACCGGCAGGGATATCGTATATGCCGGATTGCTGGGTGCCGAAGAATTCGGCTTTGCCACAGCGGCACTGATTGTTTTGGGCTGTGTGATGATGCGCAAATGCCATCTGAATACCTGCCCTGTTGGTGTTGCCACACAGAATCCTGAACTCCGGAAACGGTTTTTGGGAAAATCGGAATACCTGATCCGTTATTTCCATTTTCTGGCGAGGGAAGTGAGAGAAATTCTTGCCGAAATGGGATTTCGCAGGTTTGAAGAACTCATCGGAAGGACGGATCGGCTGGAACAGCGCAAAGACATAATCCATTGGAAGGCAAGTAAACTGGATCTTTCAAAAATCCTGTACCGGCCGGAAGAATCCTCACAATTTGCTACCCGCTTTGTGGCCCTGCAGAAGCATAAAATTGATGATAACATGGACCATGACCTCATCCGCCTTTCCAATAAAGCCATAAAAAGTCTGGAGAAAGTATGGATATCACGGGAAATTACCAATACGGACCGTTCCGTTGGTGCCATGCTGTCGGGTGAAATTACACGGCATTACGGCGAAAATGGTTTGCCTGACGGCACAATTGTTTGCAAGTTCAGAGGGTCAGCCGGACAATCTTTCGGAGCCTTCCTTGTGAAAGGACTGCAATTTGAGATCGAAGGGGATACCAACGATTACCTGGGGAAAGGATTATCGGGAGGACGCATCATTGTAGTTCCTCCAAAGGAATCGTCCTACAAGCCGGAGGAAAATATCATTGTCGGGAATACGGTACTATACGGTGCAACAAGCGGTGAAGCCTATATCCGGGGAGTAGCAGGCGGACGTTTTGCAGTAAGAAACAGCGGCACAATTGCGGTGGTGGAAGGAATCGGAGATCACGGATGCGAGTACATGACCGGAGGCCGGGTTGTGGTGCTGGGTAAGACCGGAAGAAACTTTGCAGCCGGCATGAGCGGGGGAATTGCCTATGTGCTCGATGTGGACGGGAACTTTGATTATTTCTGCAACAAGGGCATGGTCGAATTAAGCCCTGTCGGTGATAAGGAAGACCTTCTTGAACTGCAGAAAATGATCAGCAACCATCACCTGTACACGCGAAGCGAGCTTGCCGAAAGAATACTGATTAACTGGGAAGAATACCTGCCCCGGTTTATTAAGGTAATTCCGCTGGAATATAAGAAAGTGCTTGAGGAACAGAAAATATCGCAACTGCTTGAGAAAATCAAACAGACCGAAGATGAACCACATTTTCAGTATTAAACTTGACCGGTACAATCACGTAAATAATCATTGAAATGGGAAACCCGAAAGGATTTTTACTGATAGAGAGGAAAACCGCAGGGTACAGGCCTCTCAATGAGCGCATCGATGACTTTGGTGAAGTGGAACAGACCCTGAATGAGCAGGACCGGAAAGATCAGGCCAGCCGTTGCATGGACTGCGGCATTCCATTTTGTCAATGGGGATGCCCTGTAATGAATAATATGCCGGAATGGCAGGATGCTATTTTCAGGGGAGACTGGAAAGAAGCCATCGATTTGTTGCACGTCACCAATAACTTTCCGGAATTTACGGGACGGATTTGTCCTGCTCCCTGTGAACATGCCTGTACGCTAAACATTCATCAGCAGCCTGTTACCATTCGTGAAAACGAAGCCTCAGCAGCAGAAAAAGGTTTTGAACTGGGATATATTGTTCCGAATCCTCCCAAAAACAGGACCAGCAAAAAAGTTGCGGTTGTGGGTTCAGGTCCGTCCGGGCTTGCCTGTGCCGATTTGCTGAATAAGTGGGGACATACCGTCACAGTATTTGAAAAAGATGACGCTCCGGGTGGATTGCTGAGGTACGGGATTCCTGATTTTAAGCTGAACAAGAAAATAGTGGACCGGCGTTTGCAGGTTCTGATGGAGGAAGGATTGAATTTTAAAACCGGTACCTGGGTGGGATCCGATATAAAAGGGAAAGACCTTCTTGCGGAATATGACGCCGTTTG
>JAGDMB010000139.1 GCA_017860375.1 Bacteroidota bacterium
GGTTTTGTGGTATTGATGTTTTCATACTTAACACTTCTTAGCGCTGTCCTGTAATTCGCCGGGGAGGATGAACCGGTAAGTGTCATGGTTCCTGTTCCGTTGTTCCAGCTCCCAAAGATGTTGTTGGCATTGGTAAACCGGATCCTGTCCTGTGCAGAGTTGTAATTACCGGTTATGCTTATGGTAGCAGAGGAGAGGTTGGCATTATCGGTATCGGCAACCTGGATGGTCGCGGTCAGCTGAACTTCACCCGAACCTGCGGTGTAGGGAACCGGTATTGTTTCAATACCGGAAAGCACAGGTGCGTCATTCACAGCGCTGACGGATATGTTCCTCGTAACCGCTGCACTGAAATCGGTTCCGTCATTGACCGTAAAAGAAACCGTACGCGTGATTGGGGATGGATTCTGGCTAATATTGGAATACTTAACATTGCGCAGGGCAGTCCGATAGTTTGCAAGCAGGGAAGAGCCATTCAGGGTCATGGTACCATCGGTTTCATTCCAGGTGCCGGTAATTCCATTCGCATTGCTGAACGACAGGACGTCCTGCCCGTTCTGATAGCCCGAAGTGATTGCAACCACAGCCGACTGCATGGTTGTATTATCGACATCCGTTATCGCAAGGGTAGAGGTAATACTTACCGCTCCGGCATCTTCGGTGTAACCAAGGGAAGTGCTTTCAATGCCAGATAAGACGGGGACATCGTTTACTGCAGTAAGGGTAAATATGGCGGCATCGGTGTCAAAGGCGCCCAGAGGATCTATGGCTCTGAAAGTAATGGTCTCGCTTCCGTTCCAGTTTACATCAACCGGTGACAGGGTGGCGATATGGGTTGTCGGGTCGATACTTACGGAAAGATTCGTGCCGCTGCTGGAGGAACTCCAGGTCATTTCAGCATCGGGGTCCTGGGGATCATACACGTAATTGTCCAGGTTAACCGTAAAAGTGCTGCCTTCCACTTTCGACTGGTCGGGAATTCCGGAAACAACCGGTGTTGCAAGGTTAACCGATTCCAGGGCGTCAAACCAAAGGTTCGCCATTTTGCTGTAGCCTGTTTCGGTCGGATGCAGGGTGTCGTACATATTTCCACCGTCATACCAGAAACGGTAATCAATACCGGCTCCGGTTTCCATGTTGACAAGTTTGATGCTGGCATCTGCCCTTCCGGTTACCAGGCTGTTTAACAGGGTATTGTAATAGGTTGTCCATGTATGGTTTCCATCGGGGGCACGGTTTATGATCCGGGCAAGGAAAACCGTCACGGTTTTTCCGGCACCGGCTTCATACGTATCAATTGCATCCAGGATCTGTGTAATTGCATTTGCGTAGTTGTCTGCAATTGTTTTATCGGTCAGACCGGCAGTACCAATATGCAGAAGGATTACGTCGGGCTGATAATACGTGAGATAATTTTGAGGGCATAAGGGAAGTTCACAAGTTCCAAGGGGGTTGACTGCATAGTTCAATCCGGTTTGCAGCAGGGTAAGAAGCTGCGGAGGGTTAATACCGGGAAAACCGGCATTGTCTGAATAATCCCGGGGAGTGGTGGGAAGGTAATTCCAGCCACTTCGCTCACTGCCGATAAAGTCAAAATCATATCCGGCATCTGTCAGATCCTGGTAAAGTTTATACCGATAGGATATTTTATCACCATTACCCCTTGTATCCAACGTGTATTGGTCAAAAGTTATAGAGTTACCCAGGGGCATTATTTTCAGGTAGTTCTGGGAATAGGTCCGATGAGAAACCGATAATACCAATAACAGGATTAACGAAAGAAACCTGCTCAGGCCTGATAATGTAACTTTCATAGCGGCAATATTATTATAGAATAAAATGTGTAACCATAAGGCCAGCGCGTTTACCGAAACAACCCACCAATCCGGTATTTCAGACGAAATATGAATTGTTTTGCCCGATTGCTACAGGTAGCGATATCAAAAGGTAAAAGTACAAAAAGGTAGGGTAGGATGTAACCAGATTTTGATGAATAGCATGGAATGTGACTTTAAAATCATTGCGGGCAGGATTAAATTTCCGTTCATAGCTTTCCCCCGGCCTTAGTCTTAATCAGGATCATGCTGCTGATATCAATAATATCTTTGTCCGTATTGGTTCCGGTAATAATGAGTCCTCCGTCCGATGCAAAGGAGAAATTCCGGCTTTCCATCTTGCTCGACCCGCCAAATGGCAAATAAACCGGGTTGTTGCCATCCATTCCCGTAGTAATGATGGTAATCGTACTTGATTTGTCCGTTGCGGATGACATGGTTGAAAGAATATACACGTTGTTTCCCTCCATCAGCAAATGGTTGGCTTCGCTGTTGCCAGAGTTACTATAATACCGGATCCATTCCATTTTGGGATCGAATTTGTTTTCGTCGTCGTAAATCTTATTAAATCTGCAAAGATACGCTTCCTGGCTGCCACCTGTTCGCACCCTTGAGCCACATAAAAGGAGCGTGGTGTTGTCAACCAGGATCAGGCAGTTTGCTTCATCTCTCAAGGTAAGGGTATCTTCTTCGACAAAATAGTCAAGAGATTCGGTGTATTTAAGATCAGTGGAATTATAATAGGATTCCAGGTACGTGATATTGGAATAACTGACAGCATTGGGATTATTCGTGATATTTGAAACTCCCGCTATCAGAAAATCATCCCCGTCAATACGCCTAATAAAACGGGCTTCATCCACATCGGATCTTCCGCCTCTTGTAATCGGTTTATGATTGTCTATCTGATTGCCGTCCTGATCCACGTCATAAATCCACATTTGTTTTGAATAACCGCCGATATCGGTTTTATAGATATACCCTACCATTGTAATGTCCCCCTTGCTGTTGAAATCAAACCAGAGCCCCTCGTCGTCGCCGTTTTCTTTATCAAACTGGGCAAATGTTTTAGTCCACAGCGTATCGCCGATGTTGTTCGTGCGGATCAGCCACACCTCATTATCCCCGTTAACCGAATCCTGGGTTGAGCCGAGTATAACAAAGCCTCCGCCGGGTGCAGGTTTAATGCAGTTACCCCGGTCATTGTTCTTGGTTCCGTAATATTTAGGATCTTGTATCGAATTTCCGAAGGCATCCGTAAGGAGGAGGCAGATCTCGGATGCCCTCAGTTCGGTTGTCGTATTTCCAAGGAGGGCATACCCTCCGCCTGGAATTTCACATACGCATGCTCCTTCATTGGAACGGTTCAGTGCATAATATTTGATGAAGGATTCAGACTGAACGGATGATATTTCATTTTCATCACAGGCACAGAGGAAAAAGGCCAGGAAAGTAATTACCACAAGGGAGCTTTTCATTTTGTTACTTTGTTTTTTTTGGACTGTAAAATGAAAAATAATACCCTGCGGAAAATGAAAAAGTATGCAGGCTGAAATCATCATCAAGGTATTTGAACTGACTGTATAAATAGGTGTTTTCGTACCGTTTTTCCGATAAAACAAGATTGCTGATCCCGAAATTATACCGCACATCGAGGGCAAGAAATCCCCTGGGGATTTTATAATGCACACCGATACCGGCAATTGCATTAAAATAAAATGCATTACGGTAATTCTTCATATCGGTGACAGCGCCGGGAATAGGCTGTTTGTTGTTTATTCCGGAAGGCAAACCAGAGACGGACAGAACATAATTCACCGAAGCACCTGCCCGGATAAAATAAAGGAGTTTCCCATCGTTGATCTCGTATATGGCCGTGACAGGTAAAGATATTTTTTTCAGGTTTTCTTCAAAGGTATAGGATTCATTGAGCGGGTTGCCGTCGAGTTTGGAAATGGTATCTTTATCGGTGAAGGAGTAACGATGCTCGGCCAGTTGCAGTTCCAGGTTCAGCATCATACGTTCCGAAATGTATCTTCCGGCAGCTATACCAATCTGGTAGCCGGTGAGGGTTTTGTTGCTGCATTCAGCCTTGGCAAGGTCAAGCATTGAAAAGGGCTCAATAATGCGTGGATTGGTAAGGTTTAAGCCGACCGTTAAGCCGAAAGAGAACTCCGAAGTAGTGCGGTACGTCTCAAAAAGATGAATGAACTCCACCGGGTCATTCGGCATGATCTCGTATTCAGGATACTTTTTCAGGAATTCAGTCATGGTCTTTTCCGCGTCAAACTGATCATCATCGAAAAGATAGGCAAGGATCAGCAACTTGTATGCTTCAATCTTCTGCGGCCGGGAAAATCCCTCCTGCATGCAGGGTGCGAGCATCTTAGGGATTTCATCGATCATGCCAAGATCGTAATAGTTTCGCGCTTCCTGGAGGGTTTTGGAGCAATCGTCCTGTGCATGCAAAACAATCGGAAAAAATGGCAAAACCAATACAATCAGGATTCCAAAAAAACGGGTTTGATAGGAGCTTTTTGCAGGAATTTGCATTGGTGTCGGGTATTATTTATTGGGACATGTTTTTTGGTAATCAATATCAGTGGCTACATAGGATTCCCATTCCTTCTGGGTGAAATTCCTTTCCAGTTTGGAACACAGCATGTCGGCCATATAGGCTGCATTCGTAGGCCATATATAAATATAGTTAAATTTTGACTGGTCTTTCTGGTCGGCTGAGGAAATAAGGAATTTTCCATCGGGGCTAAAGGTTACAGAAAGAACGAAGTTATTGCCATGTTCTGAAATTACAATGGGTTTGTTGTTTAGATTATTGGCATCCCAGAGTTTAACGGTTTTATCGGTGCTGGCCGTGGCAATCTGCCGGTCGTCAGGGCTGAATTCAAGATCCATGATAGGTGCACCGTGGGCCGGTATCGTTTTGGTCACGGTATATGTTTTAGTATCCATCACCCTCAGGTTACCGTTTTTATCGCCAAAAGCAATTTTGGATCCGCTGGTATTAAAGGTGATGGCATAGATCTTATTTCCATCCGACTGGAAGAGTATGGTCTTCTCTTTGTTGTCGATGCTCCAGCGGATTACTTTGCCATCATCTGTACCGACTACGATAAAACGACCCTGCGGAGAAACGGCCAGGCAACGGATCTTGGTGTCCGTGCTTAAGAACTGGCTGTTGGTATTGGAAATGAGGTCCCAGTATATGATCGTATTATCCGTGCTGGAGGAAAAAAGCCCTTTGCTGTCGCTGGTAAATTCAAGCGCTTCGACCCATCCTTTGTGCCCTTCGAGGTAAATTGGGGGGTTGGTGGATTGGTTTAGATTAAACAGCTGTATTCCGGTGGTGGTGGTTCCACAGGCCAGCCAACGACCGTTATTGCTGATGGAAAGACTGCGGTTGATGAAATTGTTATCGATCAGGGTCCGGTACGATTTTGACCCGGAAAGGTCCCAGCGCAGGATCTTACCATCACTGCCCGAGCTGTAAAAAACATTGGTATTCCCGACAAAAGCAATGGAGCGGACCGCTCCTTCATGACCGTGCAGTCCGTTGTAATCCTTACCATTAAATGCTGTCATTGCTGCATACAAAGCTAAATACACATCGGGCTGATTATACTGGCCTTCATAATCCTTATTGAACAGATAGGATTGCAGGGCAAGCAACCCGATAAGGTTCTTGTCGTCTACCTGCAGGGCTTTGACCGCCATAGTCTGGGATATATTCAGCATGCGTTTTTGTGCCGTCAGCATTTTTTCGCGCTCAGAGAGCGTTTTTTGCTGATTGGCAATTTCTGCGTTTCTTTCTGCCAGAGTTTTCTCCTGCAGGAATATTTCGCTTTGTTTAGTGGCTGCGTTTGCCTGGCTCATGGCATTTTCCTTTGCCTTCTCGGCAAAATGCGATTGGATGATGGCTTGTGCTCTTTCTTGTTGCGCTGAATCGGCAATGATCTGTGCCAGCAATTTATCGTATTCCGCCCGGGTAAGCCTTCCTTCCGCCACAGACCGCAGGCTATCGGCTTCCCATTTCCGGAATTCAGCTTCGTCGCGCTGGATCTGGGCTTCTTTGCTTTTTTCTATGGCTTTCTGACGTTGTGTAAGGGCGAAGACCATCAGGAAAGCCAGGACCACCGCAGCGGAGAGCATATAAGTGGCAAATTTCCGTGTACGGTTCAGTTCCAGCCGCTGAATTTTCACTTTGTTTTGTTCTTCCTGCTGGTATTTCTTTTCGCTTGATTCAAGAAAAACCATTACCTTCTCAAAGGCAGGGTTGTATTTTTTTGCCCAGGCCAGGGTAGGATTTTGCGTTTTTTTCCAGTTCAGGGCCAGGTGAAGATCCGGAGGCCGCCACAGGCCTGTTTTGCCAAGCTGGAATTGGGACGAAGCTTCCGTCAACCGAAGGTACATCTGGACTGAGGAGAATTCTTCATCCACCCAGGTTTTCAGCTTGTCCCAGATTCGCATCAGGCTTTCGTGCGAAATATCAATAACCGTTTCACTGTCAATAGGGGTTCCTTCTACCGGGGTTAAAAACGACCGGCCCTTGGCGCGGAATCTTTCGACCACTTCAATGACGCTGGCATCGGGGACCTTTGCAATTTCAGCCAGGTAATGGACCGTAGCCGGATGCCGCGTGCCTTTATTATCGGACCCTTTTTCCGTAAGGCATTTAAAAATGCTTTTGCATACACGCTTCCCGTCTTCCGATAATTCCTCGAATGCTTCGTTGGCATGCATGGAAAGGGCATTT
>JAGDMB010000011.1 GCA_017860375.1 Bacteroidota bacterium
TGATCCTGTTCGGTGACCTGCTCAATGTATATGTGCTGCTGATGCTTTTTATCACCATCTGGCTGGGCACCGTAGGTTTCATTGATGACTACATCAAAGTATTCAAAAAAAACAAAGCCGGCCTTCGGGGGACTTTTAAAATCATTGCCCAGGTGGTGGCAGGACTGGTTGTGGGATTAACCCTGCATTTCAGTGACGGAATCCTCGTGAGGGAAAAAATATTGAACAGCGAGGGAACGCCGGTCACCCGTGTCATCGAAGGAAGTATTCAGCAGGAACCTTCCATTACGTATATCACCCGTGATGTGAAATCGACCCGGGTAAATGTACCGTTCTTCAAGAACAACGAATTTGACTACGCCATGCTTATCGGATTTATGGGCGAAAAGGCAAAGGACTGGGCCTGGGTAGTTGTAATCGTGGCGGTAATCCTTATCATTACTTTTATATCCAACGGGACTAATCTCACGGATGGCCTCGACGGACTGGCGGCGGGAACTTCGGCCATTATCGGCCTGACATTGGGTGTCCTGGCCTATGTTTCGGGTAACGTAATTTTTTCGGATTACCTGAACATCATGTTCCTGCCAAACACCGGTGAACTTGTGGTTTACATCAGCGCATTCATTGGAGCCCTGGTGGGATTTCTCTGGTACAACTCCTACCCGGCGCAGGTTTTTATGGGCGATACGGGCAGCCTGGCCATAGGGGGTATTATCGCCGTGTATGCCATCCTGATACGAAAGGAATTGCTTATCCCGATTTTGTGCGGCGTTTTTGTGGTGGAAAGCCTTTCGGTCGTCATCCAGGTGGTCCATTTCAAATTTACACGATACCGGTTCGGAGAAGGCAGGAGAGTTTTCAAAATGGCACCCCTGCATCATCATTTTCAGAAACTTAATTATCCTGAATCCAAAATCGTCACGCGGTTTTGGATCGTAAGCATATTGCTGGCATTAATCACTATTGTAACCCTAAAAATCCGATAATAATGGAACAACGAATTGTAATTCTGGGAGCCGGAGAAAGTGGGACAGGCGCTGCGGTACTGGCCCGTAAACAAGGGTTTGATGTGTTCGTCTCGGATTCGGACCGGATTAAGGACCATTACAAGGAAATTCTTTATAATTATGATATTGAATGGGAAGAAGGCAAGCATACCGAACGTCTCATCCTGAATGCCAGCGAGATTATAAAAAGTCCCGGCATTTCCGAGAAATCTGAAATCATTGCGGCGATCCGTAAAAAGGGAATAAAGGTCATTTCAGAAATTGAATTTGCAGGAAGGTATACTTCTGCCAGGAAGATCTGCATCACCGGAAGCAACGGAAAAACAACCACCACAAGCCTGATCCACCACATGCTGAGAAAAGCCGGGCTGAATGCCGGACTGGCCGGGAATGTGGGAAAAAGTTTTGCCATGCTGGTGGCCACGGAGAGTTACGACTATTATGTACTCGAGCTGAGCAGTTTCCAGCTCGACGGCATGTATGATTTCAAGGCAGATATCGCCATTCTCCTGAATATTACTCCCGACCACCTCGACCGGTACGACTATAACCTGCAAAAATATGTCGATTCCAAGTTCAGGATCACACAGAACCTTTCGGAAGATGATTTCTTTGTTTATTGTTCCGATGATGAAATTACCATTCGTGAACTGGAACGGATCGTGGTAAAAGCCAAGCAACTGGGCTTTACCCTGAAGGAGACTCCGCAGCAGGGAGCGTATGTGGACAACGGGCTAATGAAAATTGAGGTCGATGAGGATAATTTTGAAATGTCGCTGGCTGATCTGGCACTGAAAGGGAAACACAATATTTACAACTCCATGGCCGCAGGAATAACCGGCAATGTGCTCAAGATCAGGAAGCCTTTGATCCGGGAAAGCCTGATGGATTTTACAGGCGTCGAGCATCGCCTTGAAAGGTTTATCCGGGTTCATGGCATTGAATTCATCAATGACTCCAAGGCTACCAATGTGAATTCCACCTGGTATGCGCTCGAAAGTATGACCACACCGGTAATATGGATTGCCGGGGGAGTCGACAAAGGCAATGACTATAACGAACTCATGGACCTGGCAAAAGCCAAAGTGAAAGCCCTGGTTTGCCTGGGCGTGGAGAACTCCAAACTTCATAAATCGTTCGATTCGGTCATCCCGGTCATCACCGACACTGCCTCTATGAAAGACGCGGTTATGGCCGCATACCGGCTGGGAAGCAAAGGGGATACCGTTTTGCTTTCACCGGCCTGTGCAAGCTTTGACCTGTTTGAAAATTATGAGGACCGCGGATGGCAGTTCAAGAAATATGTACGTGAACTTTAACACAAGAGGATGAATACGATACTCCGGAAATATTTCAAGGGCGATGCAGTCATTTGGGCTGTGATCGTTCTTTTGTCTATATTTTCGCTGTTGATCGTTTACAGTGCCACAGGTTCGCTGGCCTATAAATACCAGGGAGGGAATACCTATTATTACATGGTAAACCATGCCACGCGGCTTTTGATTGGCATCATCATCATTTATGTGATCCACCTGATACCCTATAAATATTTTTCAAGACTTTCGCAGCTCTTCCTTATTATTTCGATTCCCCTGCTGGTATTTACCCTGTTTTTCGGTACCAGTCTAAACCAGGCTTCACGATGGTTGACCTTACCGGGACTGGGTTTTACCATTCAGCCCTCTGACCTTGCAAAACTGGCTCTCATCCTTTACCTGGCGCGCACATTGTCGCAAAAACAAGAAAAGATTGAAGAATACAGGGAATCCTTTCTGCCTGCCCTGGTTCCCGTACTGGTTGTTTGTGCCCTGATCCTGCCGGCCAACCTTTCTACCTCCATGATGCTGTTTTTTGTCTCCATGATCCTGATGTTCATTGGCAGGATCAGGCTGAAGCATTTGTTCGCCTTTGGAGGAATTATGGTGGCTATCCTGGCCATTTTCATTACGATTGTCATGATGAAAGACATGGGTGGAAGGGTTGGCACCTGGAAACACCGGGTTGAGAGTTTTGTCAGCGGAGACATGGAGGATAATTACCAGGTCAGCCAGGCAAAGATCGCCATTGTCAGAGGAGGGCCAGTTCAGCTCAGGCCCGGCAAAAGCATACAGCGCAATTTTATACCGCACCCTTATTCCGATTTTATTTTTGCCATCATAATCGAAGAATATGGCCTGACCGGAGCGCTGGTGATCATCGCCCTTTATATGTACCTGTTATTCCGGGCGGCGATTATGGTGCGAAAGAGCAGCCGGACTTTCCCGGCTTTTACCGCAATAGGGCTTGCCATGCTGATCACTTTTCAGGCCATGATCAATATGGCGGTGGCCGTTAATCTCATCCCGGTGACCGGCCAGCCATTACCCATTATCAGCTGGGGAGGATCCTCCATGTTGTCTACCTGTGTTTCCCTGGGAATTATACTGAGCGTGAGCCGGGGTATAAAGGAACAGAACGGATTGAATACTGAAAATATCCAAATTAGCAATGAAAAGGCAACGGAAAATAATAATTAGCGGGGGAGGCACGGGAGGACATATTTTTCCGGCTATTGCCATTGCACGCGAAATAATGGCCAGGGATCCCGATGCCGAACTCTTATTTGTTGGGGCCAACGGCCGTATGGAAATGGAAAAGGTTCCGCAGGCGGGATTCCGTATCGAAGGGCTTCCTGTGGAAGGATTTCAGCGACGCTTTACGATGGGGAATATACGGGTGCTTTTTAATTTTTTCCGGAGCCTGGTGAAAGCAAGAAAAATTCTGAATGCCTTTCAGCCGGATGCTGTGGTGGGAGTGGGCGGCTATGCCAGCGGACCTGTGGTAAGGGCTGCCTTGGGGAAGGGATTACCGGTGCTGCTGCAGGAGCAGAATTCCTATGCCGGCATTACGAACCGCTTTCTTGCCCGCAAGGCTACACGCATTTGTGTGGCCTATGAAGGCATGGAAAAATATTTTCCGGCACAAAAAATTGTCCTCACAGGCAATCCGGTCAGGGAAGATGTGGTAAAGACCGAATCGCGCAAAAAGGAGGCTATGGATTATTTTGCATTCCACGAAGAAAAGCCTGTCGTGCTGGTGCTGGGAGGAAGCCTTGGGGCAAAGACCATTAATGAAAGCCTGTTTCGGAATATCGGTCTGATTGAAAGCTCGGAGATCAGGGTTATCTGGCAAACAGGCAGCCTTTATTTCAGGGACATTCAGCAGAAAATCCAGGAAATGCCATTGAAAAACCTGTTGTATATGGATTTTATCAACCGGATGGACCTGGCCTATGCGGTTGCCGATGTGATTGTTTCCCGGGCCGGTGCAGGAACGATTTCCGAGCTTTGCCTTGTCGGGAAACCCGTGATACTTGTTCCTTCCCCCAATGTGGCAGAGGATCACCAGACAAAGAATGCCATGGCTTTGGTGAATAAAAATGCGGCCATCCTTGTGAGGGATGCCGAAGCATATACACAACTGATACCCACAGCCTTTGATCTTGTTAAAGACAGCCGGAAACGGGAAATCCTTGAAAAGAACTGCCGGCAGATGGCGCAAAGTAAGGCTGCAGCACGGATTGTTGATGAATTGTACGAAATACTGCCTGATCATGCCTGATTTTTCTGCCATACAGAGGATCTATTTTCTGGGTGCCGGAGGGATTGGCATGAGCGCCCTTGCTCGTTACTTCAACGCCCTCGGTAAAAAGGTGGCCGGATATGATAAGACACCTTCAGCCCTTACCGATCAGTTGATAAATGAAGGTATTGACCTTCATTTTAATGATTCGATGGAAAGTGTGCCTGAAGCATTTCGTTCGAAGGAGGGTACATTGGTTGTCTTAACTCCCGCTATTCCCGAAGATCACAGGGAACTGCTCTTTTTCAGGATGAATGGTTTTCTCCTTCTGAAAAGGGCCGAGGTGCTGGGAATAATCACACGCAACAAGCAAACCATTGCCGTTGCCGGAACCCATGGAAAAACCACTGTAACCGCCATGATCGCATGGATCATGAGCCATACAAAGGAGTCATGCAGCGCTTTCCTGGGGGGAATTTCAAAAAATTTCAGCAGCAACCTTGTGTTGAATGAACAAAGTCAATGGATGGTGGCGGAAGCAGACGAATATGACCGGTCCTTCCTGCACCTGCATCCCTACGCAGCGGTAATCACAGCAATGGACGCGGATCACCTGGACATCTATGGAAACCTCGGGGAATTGCACAAATCATTTGCCCTGTTTACGGATCAGATCAGCCGGGATGGATTTCTGGTCATAAAGAAGGGATTGCCCGTTCAAAGAACGGATCGCGGGTGCCGGATCATCACCTATTCCCTGGATGAAAAGGCAGATTATTTTGCTTCGGCCGTCACACTGAAGGAATCGGTTTACACCTTTAATGTCAACACCCCTGCAGGCACCATACGGTCCGTTTCACTGAATCATCCGGGTCTGGTGAACATTGAAAACGCAATTGCCGCAGTGGCGGTTACGCATCAGCTTGGATGCGAGGAAAGGTTAATATGCGAATCCCTCGCTTCTTTCAGTGGCATCCAGCGGCGCTTTGATTATGTGCTGAATACCGGCAACTTTATCTTTATCGATGACTACGCGCATCATCCCAGGGAGATCGAAGCCACCGTTAGATCAGTCAGGGCATTGTACCCGGGAAAACGGATAACGGGAATTTTTCAGCCTCACCTTTACTCCCGGACCAGGGACCTCGCGGTGGAGTTTGCCCGAAGCCTGAGCCTGCTGGATGAGCTTATCCTGCTGGAGATTTACCCTGCACGAGAAAAACCACTGAAGGGCGTTTCCGCAGAATCCATCCTAAGGCATGTAACGATCGCCGACAAAATAATCTGCAGCAAGCAGGAGCTGGCTGACAAATTAAAAGGCAAAAAAACCGATATATTGATCACCATGGGGGCAGGCGATATTGACCGGCTGATTGACCCCATAAAAAATATTTACCGATAAAAGGATAACCATGAAATTTACCCGAAATATCCTGGTATGGGTCCTGATCCTGGCATATTTGATCGTTGTGTCGGGCTTTATCAATGATAAGCAATCCGGCCAGGTGATCCATTCCATCGATATCCATATTTTGGATGCCAGCCACTCGCATTTTATCGACGAGGATGATGTAAGGGAGATGCTCTATGGCAGCCGGATTCCTTTACTGGGAGAGAAAACCTCCATGGTCAGGCTGAAACCCATAGAGGATAAACTGCATCAGCAGCAGATCATCCGGACGGCGGAAGCCTATATCACCGAAAAAGGCATTCTGCATGTGGACATTCAGCAGCGTGAACCGTTTGTAAGGATATTTAACCGGAAAGGACAAAGCTATTACCTCGATCGCGAAGGCAATATCATTCCGGTATCGGGATCATTCAGCCCATTCGTTCTCGTGGTGAACGGATATATCCAGGAGCCTTTCCGGTTAAGCCAGACAAAAAACCTGTGGGATTTCGATCATGATTCCTTGTCACAGCGCCAGCGGTGTATTTATGATATTTTCAAGCTGGCTGCTTATATCGAACAGAATGAATTCTGGAAAGCGCAGATTCAGCAAATTTATGTCAATCCATCCGGAGAGTTCGAGCTGATCCCGCGGGTGGGCTCTCATATTATAGAATTTGGCAGGGCCGATGATACCGAAGAAAAGTTCTACAAATTGAGGCTGCTCTATATACAGGGATTCAATCAGCTGGGCTGGAACCAGTATTCCCGGATAAATCTGAAATACGATAACCAGGTAGTGTGCATAAAAAATTAACTATATGAAATACATACAGGGTCATAATACGGGATTATCAGCCCTACATAAAAGGGGATTGTTCCATCCCTAAAAAGTATGAAATGAAAAAGGGATTATCCTTAAATATTAACATTATTAAAACCTTATAAGGATGAAATATCGAAACAATATTCTGGCGGCGATTGATATAGGCACAACTAAAATTGTGACCATTATCGGGTACATTAATGAAAACGGGAGGCTTGATGTTATCGGAATGGCAAAAAGCCCGTCAAAAGGTGTTCGAAGGGGTCTGGTTCTTAATATTGATGAAGCCGTCGGTGCCATCCGCACCACGGTAGATGAAGTCCAGAAACAGGTCGGATTTCAGATTAAACAGGCCTTTGTCGGCATTGCGGGACAACATATCAAGAGCATCCGGAACCGGGGATACATAAACCGCGACTCGTACGACACCGAAATAACGCTTGCCGATACAGAAAGGCTTCTGGCCGACATGTACAAGATCCCCATCGAACTGGGAGAAGAAATCATTCATGTGTTGCCGCAAAATTATATTGTCGACAGCGAAACGGGGGTAAAGAATCCGGTAGGCATGTTCGGTAAAAGGCTTGAAGCCAATTTTCATATTGTAATCGGCGACATTGCCTCGGCAAGAAACATTGAAAGATGTGTTGACCGCGTCGGCATCAAAGTGAGGCAGATGATACTGGAGCCGCTTGCTTCGTCGGCTGCCGTTTTGAGCGATGAAGAAAAAGAGGCCGGTGTGGCGCTGATTGATATCGGAGGTGGAACAACCGATATTGCCGTTTTCTATGATGAAATTATAAGGCATACGGCGGTTATTCCATTTGGCGGCAATGTGATCACAAAAGATATCATGGAAGGCTGTGCCATCCTAAGCAAATATGCAGAACAGCTTAAAGTTCAGTTCGGATCTGCACTGGGTGACCTTGCACAGGATGACAAGGTGGTCACCGTGCCCGGCATCAACGGACGTGAGCCCAAGGAGATTTCCTTTAAAAGCCTGGCCTATATTATCCAGTCGCGCATGGAGGAAATTATCGACTCCGCCCTGTTCGAACTTGAAAACTCAGGATGCATGGATAAACTGAGTGCCGGAATTGTTTTAACGGGGGGAGGTTCCCTTATGCGGAATCTTCCTCAACTGGTGAAGTTCCGTTCGGGTATGGACGTGCGCATCGGATATCCGAACGAAAAGCTGGGAAACGATTCCACAGGCGAAGTCAACGATCCGATGTACAGCACCAGCGTGGGTCTTTTGCTGAACGGCTATGATATCCTTACGCATTCGATGTCCGGTGAAAAAAACCGGATGCAGGAGGAAGTTCCCGAATTCGTAAGTGACGGTGAAGACAACAGGAAAAGAAAGGAATCCAAAAACGAAAAAGCAGAAAGACCCGACGGGGATGAAGAAGCGGAAAGCCCGAAAAAAACAGGGAAAATGCGAAATATTATCAATGGTTTCATTGGTTTCTTTGACGATAACAGTACACCCATGTAAAAATATGCATATGGATGAATTAATAAATTTTGAACTTCCCGTCAACCGTTCTTCCATTATTAAGGTAATCGGTGTCGGCGGAGGCGGAAGCAATGCCGTGAATCACATGTTCCGCCTTGGTATCAAGGATGTAAACTTTGTGATATGCAACACGGATGCCCAGGCATTAAGCAACAGTCCTGTTCCGCTGCGGGTGCAGCTGGGCGCTTCCCTTACCGAGGGAAGGGGAGCAGGAAATAAACCCGAAGTCGGCAAACAGGCGGCCATTGAGAGCCTTGATGAGATAAAGGATGCCCTTTCGGCCAATACCCGTATGGTATTCATAACGGCTGGAATGGGCGGAGGTACGGGCACAGGAGCCGCACCCATCATTGCCAAAGCTTCAAAGGATATGGGTATCCTTACGGTCGGCATTGTCACCATCCCCTTTAAAAATGAGGGACCACGCCGGATCACACAAGCCCTTGACGGTATTGCTGAAATGGAGAAATACGTCGATTCCCTGCTGGTAATCAACAATGAAAAGATCAGGGAGATGTACGGCGATTTAAGGGTCTCGGAGGCATTCTCCAAGGCAGATGATGTACTGGCGATTGCGGCCAAGGGCATTGCAGAGATCATCACCGTCCACGGATTTATCAATGTGGACTTTGCCGATGTGCATACCGTCATGTCGAACAGCGGAGTGGCCATAATGGGTTCCGCCACCGCAGAAGGAGAAAACAGGGCCATCCAGGCTATTCAGAATGCCATCACATCACCGTTATTAAACGACAACGATATAAAGGGTGCACGGAATATCCTTGTCAATATCACATCGGGGAGCGAAGAGGTGACGATGGACGAGATCGGACAGATCATTGACTTCGTGCAGGAAGGTTCGGGCGTTAATGCCGACCTGATCTGGGGTAACGGAATCGATGTAAGCCTGGGCCAAAAGATCTGTGTTACCATCATTGCCACCGGTTTTGCGAGCAACAGCATTCCGGAAGTATACGCCAGGAAAAGGGAAATAAACCGGGTTAACCTGTCCGAGACCATGACGCCCTCCAATGTCAGCACATCGGTATTTGAGGTGAAAGATAAACCGGGGCAGGACAAAGGAAGCGGAAATCAACAAACCCTTGAATTTGAGGTTACTTCATCGGATAACTGGATGCATGAAGTCAGCAAGGTCAAGAGCCAGGTTGATATGAACCGGGCTTCGCAACGGGTCAGCATGATAAAGAAAGCCCAGGAACGCATGAAGGAAATTGCGGGAACATCTTCCAATTCCGGTGATATCATTGATGAACTTGAAAATACTCCGGCCTACAAGCGAAAGAAGGTGAAAATTGAAGAGGTGAAGCACAGCGAGGAAACAAAAGTGTCGCAGTATTCGCTGGTTAACGACAAAGACCACCAGATCAAACTAAGCAAGGAGAATCCCTATCTGCACGATGCGATAGACTAAGAAAAGTTTGAAAATTCGAAAGTTATTCGTGGACTATTGACTGTTGACCGAGGTCTTTAAATCAATAAATCATTAATCAACCAATCATTAAATAGGTTATGAGTTTATTCGATAAAGTCAGTAAAGACATTCAGGAGGCTATGAAGGCCGGACAGAAAGTCCGGCTGGAAGCCCTGCGGGCAATAAAAACCGCATTTATCCTTGCCAAAACCGAAACAGGTGCCGCTGAACTGCCCCCAGACCAGGAGCTTAAGATCCTGCAAAAAATGATCAAGCAGCGCAGGGAATCCGCCGATATTTATAAAGCGCAAAACCGTATGGATCTCTACCAGCAAGAGGCAGATGAAGTATCCGTAATTGAGCAGTACCTGCCCGGGCAGCTGAGCGAAGCGGAGGTCACCGCTATCCTTCAGCGTATCCTTGTGCAGGTCGGCGCCACTTCACCAAAAGATATGGGAAAGGTCATGGCAGCCGCAGGCAAGGAACTTTCAGGCAAGGCCGACAACAGGATGGTTGCGGAAAAAGTAAAAGAGATGCTTTCCGCCAAATAAAAAAACCCCCGTCTGTATTAACGGGGGTTTTTTAGGACCGGAAGATCAATAGAATTCTCTCCGGTTATCCTTAATCCGTGAGATATTTTTCAGGGATTCATATGCCGTGTAATTCACCCGTGCGGCATAGCTCCTGTCAATATAAATTTTCTCCCGTTCCAAATCCTCTTCAGGGATATCGGCAACTGTGTTTTTGTTGGTTACCACCAGTACAAAAATACCATTGTTACCGGTAAGCGGCGGTGAGATCGTATTTTTCTCAAGCTGCAGTGCAGATGCGGCTATCGCCGGTTCACTACCGACTTCAGGCAGCGAAGGATAGGTAACCCTCACGCCTATGGCGGTTTTCACCGGAAGATTAAGGTTGGCGGCAAGGTTTTCGAGCGTTTGCCCTGACGCAGTCTTGGTACGGATATCCGCCGCTATTTTCTCGGCCTTTTTTTCCTTGCGGACTTCATGCTCAATTTCGGCCTTAACACTCTCCAAAGGAGCAAAGCCTTCATCATGAATTTTGTCAAGCACTCCGATGACATATTTGTTGCCCAGTTTGAAAACCTTCCCGGAAACATCTTTCTCATCGGCTTCATATGCCCATTTTACCAATATTCTCGGGTATTCAAGGCCCGTGATTTCACGGTCCAGCGGCTGAAGACCGGTCGCAGACCGCATATATACAGAGAGTTTCTGCTCTTCGACCGCTTTATTGAACTTTTCATACGTGTTGTTTACCCCTGCAAATTCATTGGCTTGTGAATAATACAGCTGGTCAGTGGCATCACTGGCAACAACTTTTCGTGCCAGGATCCCAACCTGCACCCGTTTTGAAGGTTTTGACTGATCGGTGATCTCTATGACATGGATCCCAAACTGGGTAGGAACCACCATGACATCCCCTTTCTTGCCAAAAAAGCAGCTGTCTGAAAAAGGCTGGACCATGGCTCCTTCCTTGAACCATTTGAGGTCTCCGCCGTCAACGGCAGAAGCCTTATCGGAAGAATACAACTGCGCCAGCCGCGCAAAATCAGCCCCTTTGACAATCAGATCTTTCAGGCTGTCCGCAGTCTTGTATACCAGCGATGCATTGTTCTGATTCGCCTGCAGCAATATGTGACGGGCCCTGACCGAATCGGGGAGATAATTGATGGCAGCCAGCTTGGCCAGTTTATAGGTATTATCCTCAAAATAGGGACCTACCACGGTGCCGGGCTCGGAATGGAACATGATATCATTCAGGGTGTCCGGCAATTCCCCGTTCCGGTAATTTTTTTCATCAAATGGCTCAGAGGAGTTAAGGTTTACATACTGCCGCGTATTTTCAGCCTTGGTAAATTCCTCTTTGCTGTTTGTTATGAAATCCTCAGCCTCTTTATAATCTTCCCTGGAAGGGATGATCTCAAAATACAAATAGCGGATATCCCGCGTTTCTTTTTGCTTGTAGTTGTTTTTGTGATCAGAATAGTACTTTTTAATATCCACATCGGAAAGGACAACCGCTGAATCGCTCAATGCACTGAAAGGGCTGATAATAAAATCAAAATCAACCGAGGTACTGTTGTCTGCGTTCCGTCTTTTGGCCTCCAATGTGGTGGCACTGAAACCTTTTTGCAGAAGGCTGATGTATTTTTCAAACTTCCGGCTTTTGTACACCTCATCTTCTACAAAGGTATAATAGGTTTTCTCATCACTTTCCTGAATTTCCTGGATTTGCTGGATGAATTGCACCAGGCCCGCACGGTTTAACATGCCGGTTTGGGGATCTCCAAAGTATTGCATGACCAGCTGATGCGGGTTTTCCCCGATAAACATTTCCTTAAGTTCGTCTTCACTTACATTTATACCGGTTTTTTTGTACTCTTTTTCCAGAATCTGGTCGCGCACCATATTTTCCCACACTGCCGTACGAAAACGATCCATGATGTCTTCACTGAAACTGTTTTGTCCGGTCCGTATCTGCTGGAATTTTTCCAGTTTTTTCACCTGGGTCTCAAATTCGGTATAGGGTATGGATTTCCCCGCGATTTCCGCAATCTCATTTTTAGAACGGGTAAACAAGGAACCGCCTGAATCCAAAAAATCACTCAGCACGAAAGCAAAAAGAGCCAATCCGATAATAACGGCCAGCAATGTTCCTGCCCTCATCCTTAACTGCTCAAGTATAGCCATAAAAATAAATGCGTTAAAGGTTTTAAAAATAGGGTACGAATATAGCAATTTCTATTTTTATACAAGGGATAATTCAAAAAAAAGCCTATTCCGCCATTACCTTCAACTGAACCAGCTCAATGCGCGTGCGGCTGACTTTGAGAATCTTGAATTCAAAATGCCCGATGATTACCGTTTCATTGAAATCGGGCACTTTTTCACAATGGAACATAATAAAGCCTGCCAGTGTGTCATAATCTTCCGACCGGGCAATGGAAAGCCGGTATTGTTCGCGGAGATAATCAATTTCAAGCCTGCCCGAAAACAGATACGTATTCTCTCCGATCTTTTTTTCAATGAATTCATCTGTATCATGTTCGTCTTCTATTTCCCCGAAGATCTCTTCCATGATATCCTCAATGGTAAGCATTCCTGAAATTCCGCCAAACTCATCCACAACAACGGCTACGCCTTTTCGCTCCTTGATGAATTTTTCCAGCAGCTTATTGGCGGCCATGGTTTCCGGCACATAAGACAGGGGTATAATCTTAGACTGGATGGTGGACGGATTTTTGAATAATTCCTTTGAGGTAACATAACCAATGATATTGTCGATGGTATCCTCATAAACCAGGATCTTTGAGAAGCCGGTCTCGATGAATTTCTGTCTGAGCTCTTCCACGGAACTGTTCACTTCCAGGGCTGCAATCTCCATTCGGGGTACCATACAATCCCTGAGCTTGACGTTGGAAAAGTCAAGGGCATTCTGAAAAAGCTTAATCTCCGTTTCATCATCGAGGTATTGCTGGCCATTTTCAGATTGGCTTTCGTTAATAAGATGATCGAGGTCCACCTTACTAAAGACCGCATTATGCACTTGTTCACGATCGGATGATTTGGTGATGCTTTTAATGATCAGGTCAGAAATCCAGGTAACCAGAAAGGTAATCGGGTAAAGCAAATAGTATACAATAATCATCGGAAGTGCCAGAAAGCTGAGGATCAGATTGGGATTGATCCTGACCAGCGTTTTGGGGAGAAATTCTGCCGTTATCAGAATAATGAGGGTGGAAATCAGGGTTTGAATGGCCAGGATCGCGAATTCCGAATCAATGAACAGCTGGATGAGCGGCTCAAGAATGCTTGCCATGGCAAGGCTGTAAATAACAAGGGCTATGTTGTTGCCGATCTGAACCGTGGCAATGTACTGTGATGGCTTTGCCAGGAATACTGCAATGAAACGGGAGGAAAACGATCCCTGTTTCCTATTCAGTTCAAGACGCAATTTGTTGGAAGACAGGAAAGCGATTTCCATCCCGGCAAAGAAACCGGAAATGCATAATGTTATAATAATAATGAGCAGGTAATTCATTCGCTTACATTATTCAATATTTTTGCGCTTCATGGTTCCTGCAACTGATCTTTGACATTGACGGTTCCTTTTGAGCTTTTCAGCTTCCATTTTGAAAGATCCTGCCTGGCTTCAAATCCTTTCTCACCGTAAAAGGTCCCGTCAGCATTGATGATCTTGGTAAACTGATCGGAATATATTGTTTCTTCCTTCTGATTCCAGAAAATATGTTCGGTAAAAAGCTGTTCGTGCGTTCTCTCATTTTTGGCAACCACATTATTACGGGCTTCCCAGAGTTCCTGTTTTTCAAAAAAGAGCGCATAATCCGCTTCAATATGCGATTCAACCTTGCCGTCGTGCTGATAAAACATAACCTTCAGGCCTTTCGGAAATTCATAATAAGGATCATTTTCCCTTGAAAAACGTTTGAGTTCCGGAGCCATAAGTCTTACCTTAACCTGGCCTGAATCGGTATAGGTGATCTCCACATTCGATCCGGTCTGCATAGGCATATTGAGATCCTCATTAAGGGCTTTAATGGTGGCAATGTCATTCTCACAGGAAATCGCAAAAACCACAACGGTGGCTATTAAAAGAAGGGTTTTGGCCAGGATGCCCCGGCGACCGGCTCGTATTGCTTTCATAGAGCCATCCGGTTAATGTTGTTTTGCATTGTAGTCGAGAATGTAATTAAGACCACTAAGGACCAGATTCGGGATCAAAAATATGGGTTTTTTTAGTTTATCGGCAAAGAATTCCGCATCACCCCCGGTGAGAATCACCTTTAATTCCGGATAGGTCCCGGAAAAGTGATCTACATAGCCGTTTATTTCATACAAAATACCCTTTTGCACACCACTGATTATGGCCGAACGGGTATCCGTTCCCGGATCTGCAGAAAATGCATCCTTTTCAAACATGGGCAGTCGTGATGTAAAAGCATGCAGCGCCCTGAACCTCATCACAAGTCCGGGCGATATGTTTCCTCCAATATATTCACTCTTGGAAGTCAGGATATCCAGGGTGATCGCGGTGCCCATATCGATGATCAGGGCATGGGCCCCTGGATAGGCAGCATAAGCACCTGCTGCTGCTGCAATTCTGTCCTTTCCAAGCCATTCAGGGGTATGGTAAAGGTTCTTAAAAGGCAGTGGTGTGGTATGGGAAAGGTCAATAAGAAAGGGCACGTTATTTCGCAGGATTTCCATCAGCGGCTCATCGTGATCCCTGACCGAGGATACTATGCATTTCCGAACACGAAAACGACGGATCAGTTCCGCTGCCTTCTGCGGTGTGAAATCTACCTCAACAGCTGATGAAATCATTTCCCCCTTGTTGAAGCACCCTGTTTTTACCGTTGAATTCCCGATGTCTATTACCAGGTTCATAAAGAACAGCCCTTAAATCACTGCTCCAAAATTAATCAATTTCAATAAACGGAAGTGATGTCCTGGGATCAGAACAAACGGGGGTGATCATCAAACAGGGAGGCATGATGCTTGTCGAATTTCCGGAGCACTTCGGTAATGATAGCCTCCCGCATGAATTTGGCCTTATTCCTGACCCTGAATTGCTGACAATACTGATCGATGGCCTTTAATTCATGGTTGTTGAAGGCAATGGAAGTCTTGTTTATCCTTTTCAGGTTGAGGTCTTTATGATTTCTGGAATTCACTTTCCCTGTTTTCACGGTCCGAAGATAGGCCTTTTTACACCAACGCCAGCAGGTAATTTTTCAACAGGCAACGGTTAGTAGTAAGGTATGTTGCCCGGCAAAAGCGGATAAGGATTCAGGGTGGGTTGATAACCGTTGGAAAACATGATCCCGGCTCCAATATAAAAACCTTTTGCTATTTTATAATTCAGGCCCAGGGACATGGATTCTGAAGGAATGGTATAAGAGGCACCATACCGGTTGTATACCTCCGGTGCCGTACTTTGCCGGAAAAGATTATTTTCAGGCATTTTATAATACGATCCGGTAATGGTCATCCGGTCGGTGACAAAATAATCCGCCGCCACGAACAGCGCCATGTTATTCCACATTCCCGCCGACGATTCCCCGGTCTGGGTGGATGCAACAGCCGGATTATAGAATGAGTTGAAAAAAATAAGACCTCCTGCCCTGACGCGAAGGCGCGGACTGATGTTGTATGCAACAGCCGGGGCAATATAGGCCGCGGCAAAATTATTTTTCGATCCGGCAGCAGTGCCAAGCATCATTCCGGTGGTGAAAGAAAAACTGACTTTACTGATTTCCGGAGTTTTCAAGGTATTGGGATCGGGTTTTTGGGTCAATCCCGAAACCAGACAGGCAGCATCGGTATTAAAATCCTCTTCCGAAGCTTCTTGTCCTTTAACGGCAAAGCAAGCGGCAAGCAGAATTAAGGTAATGGCATTTCGACCTGCCGTCTGAAAAAGAAAACCTTTCATTTCCGTACCTTGTAATCAGTTTGGTTGCACTTTGGCAAAGATAAATGGTTTCATGGAAATCACCAGCAGGGAATTGAATTTTTAGGGACCCGGCCAGAAATTATGCCGGTTTTGTTAGTCCTTTACCACGCATAATGCATCGTTCATCACAACGATGGCTTTTTTGTAATCTTCGCGGCTGATCACAAACTGCATGTTGACCTGTTTGAGTGACTGGGAAAAGGCATCGATATTGATATGATTATCCGCCATGGCTGCAGTGGCTTTTGCCAGGATACCGGGTTTGGCAATATTGGTACCGAGAGCGCAAACGAGGGCGGACGGTTTTACGGTGACTTCATAATACTTTTCTTTCAGCTCTGTAAGCAGATCTTCGCTGCAGTCGCTTTCCCAGATCACCTGTGTGATGCTGTTGGCATTGGTGGCTTTAAGGATGTAACTGATGTCAAATTTCAGAAAAATCTGCATCACCATCAGGTCAAATCCCACCTGTCCCACCATCAACGGATCATGGATCTCGATGGCCATTACTTTATCGGTCCCGGAGATGATCTCCACCCGTGAATGTTCACCCACATAATCCTTTGATATGAGCGTGCCCGGGTGATCGGGTTCAAAGGTGTTTTTGACGCGTATATTGATCCCGTTCATTTCAAGCGCTTTGGAAGCCTTCGGGTGGATGGCTTCCATGCCGATGTCGGCCAGCTGATCGGCCACGTTAAAATTGGTGAAACCAACCGGTATCGATTTTTCAAGGCCAACGATGTTTGGATCGGCAGAAGACAGATGGTACTCTTTGTGGATGATGGCCTCGTCCGCCTTGACTTCAACCGCAACCTTGCTGAAAGTGACCTCGCTGTAACCCCTGTCAAACTCACGCATGATGCCTTCGGTTCCCTTTGTATAACCGGTAACCACGGGAATGGTATGATTGAAATCAACGTTTCGGAAGGCTTTGTGAATGCGTTCATCGATGGTCAGGTATTCGGAGTCATTGAATCCGCATAGGTCAACGAACGTGGCATTGATGCCCTGATTTTCAAGGATATTTACGGAATTATAAGCAGAATGGGCTTCTCCGATGGAAGAAAGAATTTCGCGTGCGGCGAGCAGGATGTTCTGACGATTGACATAACCTGTCGCCAGCACATCGGCCAGGTTGTTGAGGTAGCTTTTTGCCTGTTTGATCCTTTGCGTGATAAAGGCATCCGCTTTTTCCTGGTCGAGTTTGATATCGGCAAACGTACGGTTAATGTCGATCAGCTTTTCAAGCAGCTCAAAAAGGGCTTTGTTGTAATCCCCGTTATCGACAAATTTCTGGTAGATCCCGGGCTCTTTTGTTTTTTTGTGTTCCAG